>JAEWQC010000237.1 GCA_023399355.1 Bacillota bacterium
GCTTTGTTTCGATAGCCTTCTTACGATAGCTCGATTGTTATTCCTCATACCGTCACCGCCCTTCCGTAGCGACGATCCTGCCGTCCTCAATCCGAATCACTCGATCAGCAAGCTGGGCGATCTGCTCATTATGGGTAATCATCATCATGGTTTGATGAAATTGAGTGGAAGTCATTTTCAGAATGCTTAAAACGTCCTGACTGGTTTTGCTGTCAAGATTACCGGTCGGCTCGTCTGCAAGCAGAATTGACGGTTTTGCAGCAAGCGCACGTGCAATCGCTACGCGCTGCTGCTGGCCGCCGGAAAGCATATTGGGCAGATTATTGCGTTTCCCGCCAAGTCCCAGTGTGTCGATAATTTCATCGATAAAAGTACTGTCTATCGTATTGCCGTCCAATTCAATGGGCAGCACGATATTTTCATAGACACTTAAAATGGGTACGAGATTGTAGTTCTGGAACACAAATCCCACATTACGTCTGCGAAATACGGTCAGTTGCTCCTCCGACATTTTAGCAATTTCATGTCCGTCAACGATTACTTTCCCGGATGTCGGCTTGTCAAGGCCACCCAGCATGTGCAGCAGTGTACTTTTACCCGAGCCGGACATCCCGACAACCGCCGCGAACTCCCCCGCTTCCACAGCTATATCAACGCCGTCAAGGGCACGGACTATATTCGGATCCTTTCCATAATATTTTTTAAGTTCCTGCGTTAATAAAACAGGCATTTATTTACTCACTCTCCTTTCGCTTATCCTCTATCATAAGCACCAGTTCTTACAAGCTCCCAACAAAACAGGATTCATTTCTTACAGTTTTGCAAGAACAATGAAAAGGAAGTAAATTCAAAAGGCTTTGAATCCACCATAATATAACCGCCCTGCTTTTCCAGAATGAGCATGGAAAGATACAATCCAAGCCCCGCCCCCTCACAGTCTTTTGTGTTCCGACCCCGGAAAAATCGTTTGAAGATCTGATTGAAATCGCTTTTATCAATACCGATACCATGATCGGTAACAGTGATTTTCGTATAGAGAGAGAGCTGTTCGACAGATACCTCGATGACACCCTCGGCAATTGAATACTTGACTGCATTTTCAAGGATGTTG
Organism: Bacillota bacterium; assembly: GCA_023399355.1. Classification (GTDB taxonomy): domain Bacteria; phylum Bacillota; class Clostridia; order Acetivibrionales; family DTU013; genus UBA1305. The sequence goes on from JAEWQC010000237.1 coordinate 1,112, forward strand.
TTCAGTGCTTCCCTTGTCCACTTTCTGTCATGGTAAAGCGAAACATCCTCAAAAGAAGAAACTGTTATACTGATATTCTTCTTTGCGGCTGCAGCAACAACGCCGCTGATACTTTCAGAAATGGTTTGTCTGATACCTGTCTGAACAGGGGTCGGCTGGATAGCTCCTACTTCAAGCCGTGACATTTTGATTAAGCTTTCCATCATCCACTTCAGTTTTTCTGTTCCTGACTTTATACGGATTACAAACTCCTGTCGTTCTCCTTCGGAAAGCCTGTCCTCAATTAACAAGTCCGAATACATTGAAATGCTGGATAAAGGTGTTTTCATCTGATGGGACATATCGGAAATGAAGCCTTGTATCGTTTCTTTTTCTTCCTTTGATTGCGCTATATCGGAAATACACATATCCACAATGCGATTGGCTTTGTGCGTAAGCTTCGATAACCGGTCATCTTCCAGGATCTCTGTCTGCAAGCTCTTATCTTTCGCCAGGATGCGTTCCAGAACCTTATCGATAGAATTGTAAGTGTTCATAACATATCGTCGGCAGAAAATAATTGTGATCATCATGAGAAGAAGCGTAATGCCCGCAATAGTATAAGGTAACCAGGTCAATTCCATCACTCCTTTACCCAGATATAGCCCATCCCATGAATCGTTTTGATGATTTCAGGGTTTTTAGGGTCATATTCCACTTTGGCCCGCAGCCGGCTGATGTTAACGGACAGGGTATTTTCATCCACAAAGTTACCTTGTGCATCCCACAACGCAAGTATCTGTTCTTTTGTTAAAATCTGTCCCGCATTATTCATGAAGTAGCTGAGCAGCCGAAACTCCGTTGCGCTGATCGGGATTTCCTCATCCGCCCGGTAAAGCTTGCAAAGATTCGCATCAAGTCTGAATCCGCCTGCTTGAATGATATGATTATCATTTGCTTCCATTCGCCGGAATATGGCTTCAACGCGAGCGCGCAGAACCGAAAGCGAGAACGGCTTGGTGATGTAATCGTCTGCGCCGGACAGTAAGCCCTGTACCTCATCTGTTTCCAGGTCACAGGCTGTAAGCATGATGATAGGGACTTTTGAATAGGTTCTGATTTCCTTACACAAGTCCAATCCATTCCCATCCGGCAGCCCTAAATCCATTAGGATAAGGTCCGTCTTCTGTTGCTCCAGAAGCCGTTTCCCTTCCTTGATACTGCCTGCTGATATGGTGTGGTAGCCATCTTTTTCAAAAGCAAATGCAATGCCTCGGCTTAAACTTTCATCATCTTCAAGCAACAAAATTGTTTTCACAGGGAACCTCCCTTTCTATTTTTAACGGTTTCAAATGTGGATCCTGTGGCTTCAGGGAATCTCCGGAAATTGCCAAAACACGGTTAAAACAAACAGTAACCCCTACCCGATTTGCCGTACACAGGTGACTTGTCCCTATTGACATAATTGTTACATACACCGATTTGAAATTCCCCCGCTTTTCAGCCGCCTGCTGATAATTATATGCGCTTAAACATATAGATTCAAGCATATGGATGCATGCTTATGGATGCATGCTCAGGAGGATAGCAATATCATTGGTATAGAGAAAGCACCTGCCGGATTAGTTCCCGGCAGGTGCTTTCTCTAAAACTTTATAAATACGATTTGGTAGAGTATCAGATCCCTCGTCTCACGCTGATATAAAGCCAAAATCAGCCAGCCCCATTTTAAATATTTAAATTACAGACCAGTAATTCCATTGTACCATCAGCCCCTATAAACTGCCTGACAACTCTGGAATTGCCGTCATAGGCCATGTCTCTTAGTCTGGGCGACGCTGTGAGCTTTACAGAAATGTTCACAATTCCCTTTTCTTTCAAAAGTTCCAGAGCCTGATCCAGTCTAAAACCGGAAATATCCGTTATACCCATAAGATTGTCCGCCAGCAGCCATCCTGCATTGAGCAGACTTAAACCTCCATTATTTCCTTATCCTTAAGTTCAATCATCCTGTCGACGTCTGCGATAAATCTGTCCGTCATCTTCTGAACATCCTCTTCCATATCTTTCAGATCGTCTTCAGTGATTTCGCTGTTCTTTTTCTGAACTTTGAAATGTTCAATCGCGTCTCTTCTGATCGAACGGATCACTACTTTTGAATCTTCACCGTATTTTTTCACGCCCTTTGTGAGCTCTTTTCTTCGTTCCTCTGTAAGAATAGGGAAAATCAGCCTGATGATCTTACCGTCATTATTGGGGTTGATGCCGATATCCGACTTCTGAATGGCTTTTTCGATTTCCTTCAGGATTTTGCTGTCCCAGGGCTGGATCACGATAACTCTTGCCTCGGGGACGGATATGCTGCCGAGTTGGTTTATGGGCGTAGGAACTCCGTAATAATCCACGGATATCCTGTCCAATATGGACGGATTGGCCCTGCCAGCACGCAATCCCGACAATTCCTCCTTAAGAGCATGAATCGCCTTGTTCATTTTCTCCTCGATATCCTTGTAAGCTTCACTCGCCATATTAAAACCTCCTCAATAATATTTGTCCTGGTCCTGGTTTGCAGCGTTTTTCACAAGCTGCTTTATACGATCATCATACTTTGGCAACTTAGCTTATAATTGTGCCGATATTTTCGCCCATAACTGCCTTAATGATATTTTCCGGGTCATCAAGACCGAATACCATCACCGGAATACTGTTGTCCATACACAGCGAAAGTGCTGTGGAATCCATGACCCCAAGCCTCCTGTTGAGAGCATCTATATATGTAAGGCTCTCAAACCTGACAGCATTGGGATTATTCATGGGATCACTATCATATACCGCGTCAACCTTTTTTGCCATCAGGATGATTTCAGCATCAATCTCGGCGGCACGAAGCGCAGCTGTTGTATCTGTAGAAAAATAGGGGTTTCCTGTCCCGCATGCAAATATCACTATTCTCTTCTTTTCCAGATGCCTGATTGCCTTCCGCCTGATATACGGCTCAGCAATCTGTCTCATTTCGATAGCTGTTTGCACCCTCGTCGGAATGTTTCTTGTTTCAAGTGCATCCTGTAATGCCAGCGAATTGATAACGGTAGCCAACATCCCCATATGGTCTGCAGTTGTGCGGTCCATGCCCTTTCCGCTTCTGCCCCTCCAAAAATTGCCCCCGCCTACAACAATGGAGATCTCGACTCCCAGCTTATAAGCCTCCGCGATCCTGTCGGAAATAGCACCGAGCGTATCCTTTTCAATACCGGTTTTCTGATCCCCGGCAAGTGCCTCACCACTCAGTTTGAGCAATATTCGTTTGTATTTTGGCGTCATGTTGGTCTTAACCCCCACTCTTTAATTATTGTTCTACATTAAACTTAAAATTCCTGCTATTTTTATTTTATTTCAAAAAAAAGGGAACATACTTTTTATATGCCCCCTTCCGCTTTTTTTAGCCGCCGATTTGTTTCGCCACTTCCTCAGCAAAGTTTTCTTCCTTCTTCGCCAGGCCTTCGCCTCTTTCAAATCTTGCAAATCTTCTTACACTGATATTTTCTCCAATGGCTGCAATCTTTTCGGTAACAAGCTGCTGGATCGTCTTATCGGTATCCTTGATCCATGGCTGTTCAAGAAGGCATATGTCCTTATAGAATTTTTCAATCCTGCCTTCAACCATCTTTTCAATAATCTTTTCAGGTTTACCTTCGTTTCTGGCCTGAGCTCTGAGAATGTTCATTTCTTTTTCAAGGATGTCGGTCGGAACTTCTTCCTTCCTGACATATTCAGGCTTTGCAGCGGCTATCTGCATGGCAATATCCTTGACAAGCTGCTTGAACTCTTCATTCGCCGCAGCAAAGTCCGTCTCTATATTGACTTCCACCAGAACACCAATTCTGCCGTTTCCATGTATGTATGATTCAACAAGGCCTTCTGCTGCTATTCTTCCGGCTTTCTTTGCCGCAGCTGCAAGTCCTTTTTCCCTCAAATATTCAATTGCCTTTTCCACGTTGCCATCCGTTTCAGTTAGCGCCTTTTTACAGTCCATCATCCCTGATCCGGTTCTTTCACGAAGTTGTTTAACCATTTCAGCAGTAATCATCCAAATTCCTCCAAACAATTATAATCATATTATTAGCCAATTTCCTTGGCCTTTATTCCTAAAATACAAAGCAGTTGCAGTCTTTAAAAAAGCCCGGTCCGGATTGCGAACCGGGCAATCGTTTGTTAAGCTTCTACTGCTGCTTCTGTTGTGTCATCCTCATTGATCTTTTCTTCAGCTTCAGCATTCGTTGTTGAAAGCTGTTCGCCCTGGCGCCCTTCGATAATGGCATCTGCCATCTTGGCTGCAATGAGCTTGACAGCTCTGATTGCATCATCATTTCCCGGAATGACATAATCCACTTCATCGGGATCGCAGTTTGTATCAACAATAGCTACTACAGGAATGCCAAGCTTTCTTGCTTCAAGTATGGCAATTCTTTCTTTCCTTGGGTCAACGATAAACATGGCTCCTGGAATCTTCTTCATGTTCTTGATGCCGCCAAGGTATTTTTCAAGCTTCTCCATCTCGCCTTTGAGCTTGATGACTTCCTTTTTGGGCAGCACATCAAATAAACCGTTCGCTTCCATGGTGTTCAGCTGGTGCAGCCTGTCTATTCTCTTACGGATGGTTTTAAAGTTTGTGAGCATACCGCCGAGCCATCTTGCATTAACAAAATACTGGCTGCTTCTCTCTGCTTCTTCCTTAATTGAATCCTGTGCCTGCTTCTTGGTTCCTACGAAAAGGACGTCATCGCCGTTCATAGCGACTTCTCTGATGAAGTAATAAGCTTCTTCAACTTTCTTGACGGTCTTCTGCAGGTCGATGATGTAGATGCCGTTTCTCTCCGTAAAGATGTATTCGGCCATTTTTGGATTCCATCTTCTGGTCTGATGACCGAAATGGACGCCTGCTTCCAGCAGTTGTTTCATTGAAATAACTGACATATTATATGTCCTCCTTAAGTTAACACCACCACAGCTTTCATCCAGCCGGACAACCCTTTGGGCACTAAACCGACAGTCGAGCGTGTGCGTATTTTTTCGTTATGTAGTATAACACACAGGAAATAAATTATCAATTAAAAAATTTATATTTATGTACATTAAAAATTTATATTTATGTACATTAAGAAATTTATATTTATGTACGGAAGAATCGATAGGCTTTGGCTTTGATTCAAGAGTGGCTTTGTTCCCTGAGTGGCTTCGATCCCTGATCAGCCTTTATATTTTTTAAGTGAAACGATTGTTAAGTCTATTGTATGTGCAGAAAAAAATAAAAAATATTCTTGTACAGGCAATTTCAGAATTCCCTGTCATATACTTATAAGGTGACCAATTTTTCAGGGGGTGCCTTATTTTGCTGCACTTCTTATTTACACTGGTAAATGATGTCCTCGGAAGTGTGTTCTTTCAATTAGGCTATGTATCAAATACAAATTCATTTCCCCAACCGCTGTCGGCAGAAGAAGAACAAAAATATATAGAAGCATACAAAGGCGGTAATGATGATGCCAAAAATACACTTATAGAAAGAAACCTGCGGCTTGTCGCCCACATTGTCAAAAAATACAGCACCTTCAGCACGGATTGCGACGATCTGATCTCCATTGGAACGATCGGTCTGATCAAGGCTATCTCAACGTTTGATATGTCAAAGGGCACCCGGCTTGCCACATACGCAGCCCGCTGCATCGAAAATGAGATTCTGATGCAAATCAGAGCAACAAAGAAGCTACAAAGCGAGGTATCCTTACATGACCCGATTGGCGTTGACCGCGAGGGCAACGAGTTCCCCTGTGCATGGTGTATATACATACAAATTCGATATTCTTATAATAAGGTATACGATATAAATAATAGAAATGAAAAAAAATTATTATTGCTTATGAATAAAGTTACAACGACCTAATTCCCAGAATGATTGTCAAAAGCCCTAAGGGCACAAATTATGGAAGTTAAATTTATTTCAAGCCTTTTACAGCTAAAACAATTTGAACAACTGCATAGCTCGAAGCTAATATTACACTTACGATTGCTACAAAAATACCAATTACCCACCATTTATATTGTTTATTTGATTCATAAACTTTGTCTTTTATGTTTTGTACCTCAGTATTTTGAACATCAATCTTATCTTCAATTCTTTCTACTATTGAAACAAGTCTATTTTCCATCGCTTGGGTATGCTCAAAAATCCTTTTTTCGGAGGATTGAATTTGATCAAAAATTTTCTTCTCACTTTCGCGGATATCCGTTTTTAGTTCGGATTGATCGCGGTCGACTTTATCTATATATTTAAATAATATATCATTGTTGTCCATACTATTAACTCCATCCTTTAGGATTTCCCCAGAAACTTCTTTTATATCCTTATTATACTCCAATTTATTCCGTTCTAAAACAATATTGCTATAAAAAGATTCTCTCACCTTAGCCTTACTCAGAATAATCTCAGTTTCTTCAGCTAGAATTATCTCACTTTCCTCGGGTATAGTTTCATACTCTCCAGCCATAATTATCTCAGCTTCTTCAGGCATATAACATTTGAGCTTATATTTGTAATAATCTTTTATGTTATAAACAGTAGACGATTTCATTTGCTATTCCTTTCAAGTGATTCAAAAAAATTATTTACTATATCTAAATTAGAAAATTCATTTAAGAATAATATCATTTCTTCAAAAGAACACACACTATCTTCTTTAGTTGTGGACAATTGAAACATAATACTATTTCTTATTAATTTGACAGATGCATCTATTAAGAGCACTTTCTCATTACGGCAAAAAGGGAGATAGAAATCTACATTATAGAAAAGCGGCCGATTATTTTCTTTTAAATCGTTTAAATTTGAGGGAATATCGATTTTAAATTCAATTAACTTATCTAATATATGGGCATCAAAATTATCCATTTGTAAATTTAATCTTAATATCACTTGAGTTTGTATTTTTCTGATATTTGGAAAAAAAATTTCATTTATATTGTTAACATCATTTATTTCAATATATTTATTGTCACAATAGATAAATTCAGAAGTGTTTTTACTTATCTTTATTTGATAAGTATCTGCTCCTATATTATGATAAAAGTCTTCATCAGTAAAAGCTGCCGTAGGCAATACATCCTTAATTAATTCTTTCATCTCTTCCGAAAAAAAGGGTTTCTGGGTTGTATTGGAGTCGAAATCTGTCTTTATTATATATTCTTTTTTCACAATATTCCCTCACAATAAGTACTAAATGTAATTTATGTGCTAATTATATTAAACTAATGTACTCATGTCAATTTTTTCATTTATTATTCCATTATGTAAAATATAATAATTTTTTGTATGCTAATTTCTGTTTATTTTTATGTATCAACCTCCCCAATAAAACCAAGTCGGAACCGCTCCATCCGATAAAGCTATTCAATGTATGCCTTCTTTCTGCAATACTCAGCCGCCAAAATGTTCTCCTTCTTAAATACCCTGTTCTGCCTGCGCAGGTAGCAATATGCCTTAACATGGGTGCTATCTATTCCCAGGACACGGATATTGCGCTTGGTTATGACGTTTTCTTTTGCATATATAATTGTGATGATGCTCCCCTGTTTGAGGGAAGACTTCAAAATATGTTCCATCATCAAATTCTCCTTGTATAAAATTTTAACATAGGTATATAATAAAATCAAGAACATATGTTCGGGGTGAAATGATATGGCTCCGTTTGGATTTGATCCGGTTGAAGCAGAAAAAGCAGCTAAGGAAATCAGAGAAGTAGTAAGTCGATAATATGTAGAAGTAGTTGTGAAATGGCAGTTTGACGGAGTAATGAAGCCTATTTGTTTCATATGGGATAACGGAAAAGAATATCAGATAGACAGGATCCTCGCTATAAGAAAAGGGAATAGTTTGAAAGCATTTGCACCTGGCTTCAGATATTATTGCCAGACAGGAAGGCGTCGGTACTATTTGCATTATGATGGCGAGAGTTGGTTCATAGAGACAAAAAAATAAAGCCCCCAGGTCACCCCGGAGGCTATTTATTACACCACACTGTTATCAATTTTGCCATTGTCCAGATAATCCTTTATGTCGTTATACCACTTCTGCAGCTGCTCTCTCAGTTCGTTCTCCAGGATGAAGAACCGCAGCCATGAAGGGATAAGCGAATAGACCCGGTCAAACACCAGTTCAAACCGTTCCTGTCCTCTCTTTGTGCCGGTGATTACCTTCTCGGCCTGAAGGATCATACGGTATGCTGTTGCTCTGAGTTGAGCCCATTTACGATTGACTACCAGGTATCCGACCAAAAAGAAAAAGGCCGCTATAATCACAATAGACGGCCATTGCTGAATTATGAAGTTTTCCATTTACCTCACCTTTACCTTTCTTATTTTATGGTTATGACTTTCGTCTTACCATCCCACAAAACTTTCTTTCCCAACGCCTCCGCGATCGGCCTGACCGGTCCATAGGTTGTGCCGGCAAAAGCAACCGTCTGAATATTCCCGTTATCTCCATTCACCTGTATCTTGTTACCGTCTGCTTTCAGCAGCACCGGCCCGATACATTCAAGTACCTCCTGAGCCTTCACCTGCGTTTTCTCACCGATAATGCCATCGGGCTTCAGACCGGCGATCATTTGAAACGACTTTACATCCATAGGGTAAAACCCTCCTCCCATGTATTCATAAAACTCTGTTTTCTTGGTATCCCAGCTCATACCCCTGGTCTCCACCGGTTCAACATGCCAGGGTTCATAGGACATTGGTTTCCACAGGCCATACGGCAGCAGTTCCGCATTTGTCATTTCCTCCAGCCATGTCCCGTCACTGTCGACAGCCAGGCCATACCCATGATTGGATTGTCCAACCGGCGCTGCCATGCGCTGATCCTTGCCTCCGCCGACAGGCTTCCACACCCCGCCATCGGCAGTCTGGTAATAATCCGGGTGCTCTGCAAGGGCTGCTTTTTGCGCGCTGATCTGCTCTTCGTCGGAGCGCGTTCCGGAATTGCAGGCTACCGGACTGCCCTTGACCATGGACAGATATGCAATCCTCCCTGCAAGCACCGGGTGGATCCTGTCCTGCCATGGATGAGTAAATACTACAATGCCTTTCGGATCGGCGGTCTTATACTTGTTTGCTATGATCTTCAACAGTGTCGCCTTCTTTCTTAAAAACATTTTTCTCTTTTTTCTTCATCCAAAATAACATGGGCTTTAAATAATTCGCGCCAGCGTCAATTAAATTCTCAATGTTTGAAGTAAACTCCCGAAAAAACAGAAAGGAATATACGGCAGTAGCAACAGCATTACTGACATATGGGATATCTACAAATTTTACCGATAGTCCCGCAAGTATCTCAATAACCAAATATGCTTTGATTTTATCTCCCGTTTTTTCGAACATGTCATGAGAGTTCCATGCTTTTGTATGTATAGCTTTCCGGATTCCTCCCGCTTTTTTAAAAATCGCATTCCACCGGGTAAACAGATCCAGCGCGACCGCTATCCATATGGCAACAAACATTACCACATAACTATTGGTTGGAAACAGTAGAAACGTTACTCCAGCGCCGACCAGCGCTACGGCGGGTTTAACAGTGTCATAAACTTTGCAAAACAACTCATACATTCCGACAACTCCTCTCTTGTAAAATTGGCATAATAAAAAGCCCCTGATTTCTCAAGAGCTTATGAAAAAAGCACCCGGCAGAGTGCTTAATCAAACAAAGACAGCAAAGTTTCAAGTTCCTGCCTGTTAT
>JAEWQC010000151.1 GCA_023399355.1 Bacillota bacterium
CCAGTTTCTTTTTTGCAACCAGGTGATGTAAAAAAACCTTGATTTCGTTTTCCGTTACCTCTGTCACCGGTTTTCCGTAAAACTTCTGAAGATCCCGTACGCACTTGACATACTCTGTCACAGAAGCTTCACTCAAACCTCTGAGTTGCATCTCGATAGACAAGACAGTTTTTCAATTAAATCATCCATAGGAAAGTTCTCCTTTATAATTGATTTATTACCGATTATAAAGGAGCTGCCCGGGGTTTTCAGTATAAATTTAGCCGGTACTTTCATACCAGCTTCTGAAGTTACTGCACTTTGTTTTCACCACCGCGACAGCGGTTTAGTTCAATATGGATTTGTGGTGGTTACGTATTAGAAATTATGGCTCTATTTATCTAATAAATTTAAAATCTTTTTATAATTGTCCTCAAAGCCAATTACACCTTCCCCAAAATCAAATGTATCGTAATCCAAGTGGTGTTCTTTAACTCTGAATTTATTTATTAAAACTAAATCAGCAAGAGTTTTCCCAGTAGATGTTTTATAATTTACATCGGCTCCCTGGGCTAACAAACCTTTTATTAAGCTATAAATTGCGTAATAGTCAGGATTACATGCGTGGCAAAGTACAGTTTTACCTTCTCTATCAATGGCATTTGCATCAGCACCTTTATCAATTAGGAGTTTTACGACTTTATAGTTGCTTGTTTCACATGCCCTCATTAAAGGTGTCATTCCATCTTCTGATTGATGATTAATATCGGCTCCATTTTCTACAAGTAGTAAAACTAAATCGAGATTTGAAGATTGAACAGCGTAAAATAAAGAAGTATAGCCTTTCTGCGAGCCATCATCATACCCAAGAAATTCTTTATTAACATTACTTCCATGTTTAACAAGCAATCTCGCAATATCATATCTACCGTCTCCAGTACATGCCATCATTAATGGAGTGTATGTACCTCTATAACAATCATCAGGGTTTATTCCACTATTTAAGAGTTCTGCTACTCTATTTATGTCTCTATTATCAACTGCATAATCAAGTGACTTTTCATATTGAAATTGTTCATAATTATTTACTACGAATAGTAGAGAGAATAAAATGGGAAAACAAAGCATTATAATCCCTGAAATTAATGTTGGATTGTGTTTTAACTTTTTCCCTTTGGAAATTCCTAACACTATTAAGATGATACTGATAACAGTTACCGTAATTAATAATAAGAGAAAAAATGTTGCTCCCATTAATCCCATCCTATTCAAGCAGAATTTTGTAAACCCTTAAGTCAAGTATACATAACAGACATTGCCGATAATTTAAGCTCAAGGGGGTATGGTATTTGACATAACCAAGTCAATAATTTATCCTGGAGGTGAAATGAACACTCCCAGGATATGGGTTTGTGGTGTTTGCGTCATCACATAACTTTGTAATTAAGCACCTCTAATATCAAAAAGAGCAGGATACCCTCCATCATAAATATATACGACATAATAACCTTCATAATTGTTGATATTATTAAGTGCTGAATATTTTAATTCTCTGTTTTCTACACAATCATCCTTTAGTGTGACTCCGTCTTGTTTAATAACTGTTGCAAAACTATAGTATTTCTGTAGGTCTTCTAAACTCAAGTCAGATTTAATAAGAATCGTAGCGAGAAAATCCATTCCATCTCCATTTCCATTTAATTTGCCACATATAGATTGCTTCTCAAGTATTTTCGTTTGCATTGGTAGAGAGTGAGTATATATTTGTCTAGAAAAGTTAGCAAGCCTTATATTGTTTATTACAGGATTAATGACAAACGGAAGAATTGCTATCGCAAGAATAAGGCAAAAACCAATTATAATTCTTTTAAGTGTTCTCATACAGCACCTTCTATAACAAGAATATGGATTTTGAACAGTTCACTTTTTCATTGATAGCGAAGTAATTCAACTTTATAATGCTTATCATCCGTGCCAAGCATAGTACATACCTTGACTTATTCCATGTGAAATATTTTTCTTATTCATCCAAGAATAATTCTGTTGAATCCATTGAATCGCTTCAACTTCGGGAATGGAAAGACCTTTTTCATAATCAAAATGTTCTTCAACATATTTTTCGATGTTTTTCCTTGCATTTTCAACATACTCACATAATTGATTATGTTCAATTTGACTAAGTTTTGGGAGTCTTTCGTCTGCTAATTCCGTTAATGGTCTTCTCCAATTAACACCAAATTCAAGTGAGGCTTTGTAAAGGATATTTAAATGTTTCTCATTCATTTTACTTTCCTCATGAGTTATAAAATATAAACAATCTAAAGTGCACACTTCCAAACTGATATGCAAAATAATATCAAAAGTTTCCCAAGTGGTCAATCCAGTTATTATGTAGACTTATGAATTACGTCTATGCATGCAATAGACAATATATTCAATGCCGCAATACTATTACTGATTAAGGGAAAGAATATAAATAAATGATGTTATACTAAATAGAGAGGATGCAATAATGACCGAGCAAAAATATATAAACAAATTGATTCAGGAAAAATCCCCTTACCTTCTCCAGCACGCCCACAATCCCGTGGATTGGTACCCTTGGGGACCAGAAGCATTCGCTAGGGCGACTTCAGAGGACAAGCCAATATTTCTCAGTATTGGCTATTCGTGCTGCCATTGGTGCCACGTAATGGAGCGTGAGAGCTTCGAGGATGGAGAGGTGGCGCAGCTTCTAAATGCGAAATTCATTGCCGTCAAGGTAGACCGCGAGGAGCGGCCGGATATTGACAGCATTTACATGTCTGTGTGCCAGGCGCTCACAGGGCATGGCGGATGGCCGATGACCATCGTGATGACGCCGGATGCGAAACCTTTTTTTGCCGGCACCTACTTTCCAAAGAGAGGGCATGCAGGACTCCCTGGTTTGATGACAGTGCTTGAAAAAACTTCGGAAGCCTGGAAGTCAAACCGTTCTGATGTCATGGAGTCCGTCGGCAGCATCCTGGAAGCAATTTCGAAGACCTCGGATGCTGGCGGCGGGGTTGATTACAGGAAGATCGTCCATGCCGCCTATGAGCAGTATAAAGGATCCTTTGACAGTATGTACGGGGGGTTTGGGGGCGCACCAAAATTTCCGTCCCCGCACATCTGTTTCTTCCTGCTTCGCTATTGGAAGCTGACAGGGGAGGAAACCGCATTAAAGATGGCGGAAAAAACGCTGCTTTCCATGAGGAGAGGCGGTATTTTCGACCATATCGGCTACGGATTCTGCCGGTACTCCACTGACACCAGATGGCTTGTACCGCATTTTGAGAAGATGCTTTATGACAATGCACTTCTCGCAATGGCCAACCTGGAAACTTATCAAGCTACAGGCAACGGTAGTTTTGCCAGGACTGCAGAGGAAATATTCACTTATGTACTGCGAGATATGACTTCACCGGAAGGAGCGTTCTATTCAGCCGAAGATGCCGATTCAGAGGGCGATATGGGAGAAAAAGAAGAGGGCTTGTTCTATACCTGGACTCCCCACGAAATACGTCGGATTTTGGATGGGACGGATGCAGAGCCGGACGCCGACTGCCTCAACTGCCCGCCCATGCATCCGGACCGATTCATGGTGCTGTTTGATATCACCTTAAAAGGTAATTTCGAGGGTCGGAACATCCCCAATACCATTCACGGCAGTATCCCCGGAAACGATCTGGAATTTGTCGAACGCTGCCGTAAAAAGCTGTTCGAAGCCCGGGAAAAAAGAAAACATCCTTTTAAGGATGACAAGATACTAACCTCCTGGAACGGTCTCATGATAGCCGCATTGGCTATGGGCGGGAGAGTTCTCGGGAACAGTCTTTATACCGCAGCAGCTGAAAAAGCCGCCCATTTCATTCTTACCAGACTTGTAAATGAAAACGGCCGTCTTCTTGCGGTATATCGCGATCAGGCATCTGTGTTGAAAGCTTATTCGGACGATTATGCTTTTATGGTTTGGGGACTGCTGGAGCTTTACGAAACTACCTACAAACCGGAATATCTGCAAAGCGCACTCCAACTGAATGATGAATTGCTGGAGCTGTTCAGTGACGGAAAAGATGGCGGCCTGTTCCTGTATGGCAACGACAGCGAGCAGCTGATCCTGCGTCCGAAGGAATCCTATGACGGTGCCACCCCCTCTGCGAATTCTGCAGCTGCAAACAACCTGGTCAGACTGGCAAGGCTGACCGGGCAGAATGACCTTGAAGACAAGGCACGTCAGATATTACAAGCCTTTTCAGGCAATTTGGAAGATTACCCTTCGGGACACTGCCACCTGTTGAATACGGCGATTCTTCTGCAAGCAGAAAGCAGTGAGATTGTCGTTGCGGGAGAACTGGACAACGGTGCCGACAAGCTTCTGGATATCGTCCGGCAGGGATTCCGGCCATTTACCGTATCACTGCATTATAGTCAGGAGCATGACATCCTCAAAACTATGGTATCCTTCCTATCGGATTATCCGCCATTGGAAGACAAGGCTGCGGCTTACGTTTGCAGGAATTTCACCTGCAGTAACCCAGTGAGTGATGCAGGCAGTCTTAGCGAGATAATTCATTAAAATTTTGAATTATGAATAAAAATATATCGTTTTTCCTTAATAGAGGCCATGGTATTAAAAAACCTTGTTTACATATACTGCATTATGACAGTATAATAGAGGAATGCAATTAAAATATGGTGATCATTCCAATAAATACGATGGTTAAAAAAGAGGACAGATAGATATGAGTTTAAAGAGATATTTAATAGGTAAGCCGCTCAAAAATGAACAACTGAGCGGTGAGAGATTCGGAGTATTGTGGGGCCTTCCCATTTTGTCAAGCGACGCCATTTCCTCGGTTGCCTATGCCGGACAGGAAATACTGATTGTGCTGTTGCCGGCTGTCGGAATGCTCGCATTCAGACAACTGACGTTCATATCTGCAGCCATCATTGCCTTGCTTGCAATTCTGATGCTTTCGTACAGACAGACTATCGATGCCTATCCGAACGGAGGCGGCGCCTTTGTAGTAGCAAAAGAAAATATCGGACTGATAGCAGGTGTGACCGCCGGTTCGGCACTGAGCATCGGTTATGTAATGACCGTTGCCGTGAGTATTGCCTCGGGCGTAGATCAGATCGTCTCAGCTTTCGAACCATTGAGACCCCTAAAAGTTCAATTGACGGTGTTGGTCATTCTCCTTATGGCCTTGGGAAATCTTCGCGGCCTGAAAGAGTCCGCCAAGATTTTCAGTCTGCCCACCTACTTTTTTATCCTTTCCATATTGGTCATGCTTGTAGTTGGAGCGATCAAGATTATGAACGGATATAAACCGGAACCCATACATGTTTCAGGCACATTGCCGCATGCTTCCGTTTTCCTGATTCTAATGGCCTTTACAAACGGATGCTCCGCGTTAACCGGCGTCGAAGCTGTCAGTAATGCCGTGCCGAGCTTCAAATCGCCATCGACCAGGAATGCAAAGACCGTTCTGTTGATTCTCTCCATATTGGTTCTGGTCGTATTTGGCGGCACCTCAATCATTGCAAACTTCTATCCGACGGATCCCAAAAACGGAGCAATGCTCATACAGATTGCAGGAATGATCTTCGGGCATACTCTTCCCTTCTACCTTGTAACCATTTTATCCTTTACGATATTGGTTCTAGCCGCAAATACGGCATTCATCGGCTTCCCGAATCTGATATCGGTCATGGCCAGGGAAGGTTATGTGCCAAGGCAGCTCAGCATGAGGGGCGACAGGCTCAGTTATTCCAATGGAATTCTTGCACTTTCTGCTATAGCTATTGTTTTGGTTGTCGCATTCAGGGCGAACGTTACTTCCCTGATCGGACTGTATGCCATTGGTGTTTTTATTTCCTTTACTTTGTCGCAATCCGGCATGCTGTTAAAGTGGTATAGAGCCAGGAGCAAAGGCTGGGTCCATAAAGCCTTTATTAACGGTTTTGGTGCACTTGTCACGTTTCTGATCGTCATAGTCATCGCAGTAACCAAATTCACACAGGGCACCTGGATCGTTGTTATTGTCATCCCGATTCTTATTTACATGATGCTGAATGTGAAGAAACATTATGTGGCCATCAGCAAACAGTTGAAAATAGCGCCGGAAGAGCTTGCGACAATCGATTTTTCCCGTGATGTATACCGGAATCGCGTCATCGTCCCGATAGAGAGCATAAACAGAGCCAGCATCAGGGCATTGAGGTATGCAAGAACGATCTCGGATAATGTTGTTGCCTTTAACGTATCCATTGATGAAGATCAAGGCAGAAAAGTCCGGGAGAGATACGAAATGGCCAATTCGGATATCCCGCTTATTATTAAATATTCCCCTTACAGGAAAGTTGTAGAACCGCTTTTGAAATATATCAGTTCAACGGAATATGACTATCAGAAGGGGGATATGATTACCGTCATGCTTCCCCAGTTCGTTGTCAAATCATGGTGGAACAACATCCTGCACAACCGCACGAGAGTGTCGATTGAAAGGGAACTGCTGAGACATCACAAGCACATCGTCGTTTCCATCATGCCCTTCCAGCTGAAGGACGATGACAAGGTGTTAAAGTCCAAGAAATACCCGGATATTAACTAGAATCCATGCAGTGTAAAAAAGCAGTCTGTCCCTATTCCGGGTCAGGCTGCTTTTGGTTTATCGTCCTCCTGAAGCTGTTATGGAAAATTTAAAAACGTTATTATTAATGCTGTCACTGATACTTCACTGATACTGTTATTGATGCTTTCAGTAATGCTGTCACTGATTCCGTCACTGAAAGTGTTATTGAAGATGTTTCCGAAAACACTGGATATGCTGGATGATTGCTTCTTCCAGCTTGCTGCTGTCCCTGGCTTCAATCGCTTTGATAATAGCCAGGTGTTCCTTGTGAGAGGTTTTCCTCATCTTGATGTTATTAAGGATGTTACTTCTGTTCGTTACATTGTTCAGTGTCGAAGTAATCAGCTTAAGCGCGTTGTTTCTGGTGCAACTCGCAAGTTGCAGATGGAATTCGGCATCCAGCTTCGCAAAATATTCGCTGTTATCGAAATGGTTGTTCATTTCTTCATATATTTTTTTCAGTTCAACAATATCCTCTTCAACAACGCGGCTGATTACCCTTTGTGAAATTGCAATTTCGATGATCTCCCTGGCTTCGATGATATCATTCTGACTGATACTGCTATTGTCGATCGCTGTTTCGAATTTATCTATCAGATCCTTTTCCTTGGGGATTGTAATAAAATTCCCCTTACCCGTTATCATCTTCACCAGGCCTTTTTCCTGCAGGATCTTCAAGGCTTCTCTTACAACAGTCCGGCTGACATCATAGTTTTCCGCAAGAAGCCTTTCTGAAGGAAGCTTATCATTTTCAGACAGAATCCCCTCTTTGATCTTGGACTCTATTTCGCTTAAAATGGACGTATATAGCAAGTCTGACATTGTATCCTCCTTCGTTAGGCATATTTACTAGATATTACAATATATTTTTCCGTTTTTTTTGTCAACCCATCTTTACTGATATCCTTCTGCTACAAAATCAAGTGAATCAGAAAAATAACTACCGGCAGCGTTGCGATCATGAACACCATCGTCTGAACTACGGTTCGTGTGGCATATTCCGGTTCGCATCCGTACTGCTCGGCATAAATCGCATTCAGGGAGCCTGACGGAAGTGCTGTCATTACAGTAGCAGCCGCTGCTATTTCCGACGGCACCTTCAGCAGTTTCAAAAGGAGCAGCATTCCCAGGGGAAACACCAGCAGCCTCAGTGCGGATACCAGATAGGAATACCCGTCCTTGAGGATCTCAATGAGCTTTATATCCGCAAGACTGCATCCAATCAGGATCATTGACATGGGAACCGTCATGGAACCCACTGAGGATAGTGCGGATACAACCGGCACCGGGAAACGGAAAGGCGACAGAAAAATGCTGATGGAAATTACGGAAGAAATCGTCACAATATTTGTGTAAATGGATTTCAGCTGAAACCCGTTACTGCCGCTCAACAGGTTTATCCCGTAAGTAAAGAAAAACGCCTGGTAAAAAAGGTTATAAATCACTGCATAGATCATACCTTCCTGGCCAAAAAGCTCCATGGTAAGAGGAAATCCGACAAAAGCAGTATTGGCAAATACCGCCATTGTGACAAAGATATGCTTCGATCTCCCTTTCAATGGCAAAAGCCTGCTCAGAGCGGTCATCAGGATCAGTGAGCCTATATAGTAGGCGGCGCCGATTGCAGTCATGTATAGCATTTTTTCCGAAGCCCCTTTGGTGAATTCCGTGTTCGCAGAGGCCAATATATTAATCGGTAGAATTGCCTTTAATAAAAGATTCGTAAATCCTTTCTGAAGATCCGGTGTAATTACGCGAATTTTCTTCAGTAAATACCCCAGAGCGATCATCAGAAAGATCTTGATGAATAAATTAAGTATCGTCTCAACAGCCATATTCCAGCTCCTAAACTCATATGAACCCCTGATATGGCTTCTGGCAAACAGCCGTATACAGCCAGCGGATCAATGTTGTAAAATCAAATACGGGCAACTGCACTGCAGCCTGGATTGCCGCTGCATAGGGCGGCATATCGCTGCATTCCAGCAGAATCGCTCCGGTATCGGGATGCGCCTTTAAAATATCAAGGGCTGCACCCACGACTTCCTGTTCAACGATCCCGTTGTCGAACTCTCCCCTGCCCTCAAGAATACAGGAGAATTCAGGGGCATGTCTTAAATCACGGATTACAAGCTGCTCTTTCAGAATATCCGTTACACCGCAGTTCCACAAAAGCCGGTCCGAGAGGGAGGACTGATCCGCGGTCAGAACGCCGATCCTGCGACCGGGTTTTAAAAGGGAGGAGATCCATGGAAGCTGAACCAGGCTGGAAATTGCAATTGGAATATCCATCGCTTCTGCGACCTGCTTCTGGTAATTGCCAAAAAAGCCGCATGCCGAGCTGATCGCCCGGACACCTTCCCGTTTCAATTCATTACAGGCCTCCAAAATATGGACAAGCACCTCGTCCCCTGCCGCAAAAAGATTCGGGATGTCCAATCCTTTCACCGCTTTCAGGCGGACAGGGAAATCGAAGGTATACCCGTTTACAATATTTCCGGGAAGCATCGGATACCACACCTCATCGATATAAATAATACCGACGGGAAAGCCTGCAATGTTTTGCCCCTTCACCATACGAACCGCCGTTTTGCCGTTGTGGGAGCCAATATATCCGAATTGTCTGTGTTCAAGCATATTTATCACCTTTGCAGCCGTGTATTTTTCCTTCTTCATGAGTCCGGCCTTCAGGATCAGCCTGCAAATCTGGCATAATCCAGCCTGCCGATATCAAAATCAGTCTTTTCTCCTGTGACGATTTGCGCCATGAGCTTCCCGGTAATAGGGGAGAAGCAGATCCCATCACCTTCATGTCCTGCAGCGATATAGAATCCCGGGACGAAATCCACATCCGATACGATGGGCAGGTGATCCTCGACAAAAGGCCTGACCCCTGCATAGCTGCGGATGCACTTGACATCCCTGAGGCACGGGAAGAAACGCAAGGCCCTCTCGGAAATTGCTTTCATCGCTTCGATCTCCGATCGGATGTCGAAGCCGCGGAAGCCTCTGTATCCTCCGACAAGAAGATTGTTTGCCCTTGTATATTCAATGTTGAAGGCAACATTATATTCTTCTACCAAAGGACTTACCTTTCTTTTAAAATTGATATTGTCGAATTTGGACATCATATATCCGAATTCCAGTATTTTGTGGTTACAGATCCGTTCGGTCTGTTCCGATACAAGGTTCATGCCTTTCCTGGGCTGAATCGGAATGTCCACACCGACCAGATCTCCGATGTCCGGAGCCCATGGGCCTGCACAATTTACAATTTTTTTTGTACAAATGGTTCCCTGATCGGTTTCAATTCCTTCCACCGCTTTGGTTTCCGCGTTCAGAAGGATTTTTTGTATTTTACAATAGCTGTAAACCTTCAAGTTCAGTTTCCTTGCCTCTTCCACAAAGGCATAACATACTTTGTAAGGGCTGACGGCAATTGCGCCCGACCCGGGGGTATAGATTCCTCCCTTGAGGTCTTTGGCAATATAGGGCTCCATTTCACAGAGTTCCTCATTCCCGATCATTCGCATATCGCAGCCGTTTGCCACCTGCTCCGCAACATACTTTTGAGCAGCTTCCACTTCCGGCTCCGTCTCACACACATACAGACATCCTTTGGGATCGTATTCAAAATCATATTCGAACCGTTTGGCCAATTCCCCGTATAAATCAATGCTGGCCTGGCCCATAACGGTGTCAATTCCGGGCTGTTTGTCGCAGATCAGACCTACGGCGTCACAATGGCTGGAGGTGCCTCCGGCAATATCTCCCCTGTCTATCAGCGCTACTGAAAGCCCCTTCTCGCACAGATGGTACGCGACACTTGTTCCAATCGCACCCGCTCCGATCACTGCTATATCATAGGATTCCATTATTCAACAACCCCCTCTGCCAGTTCTCCAAAGGTAAGAGGCCTTACAGGAGGTCTTGCGGAAGTGTGGCCGACGGAATCCGGCGCGAGTCCAAGCTCAGCACACAGAATCTGCTGTACAAGCTTCTCACAGGTTCTTCCCTGGCACAGACCCATCCCTGCCCTGACTCTGCGCTTCACTCCCGTAACATCCCGGGCGCCTTCCGCAATTGCCTTTTTAATTTCACCTGCAGTCACTTCTTCACATCTGCACACGAGCATATCGTCGGAAAAATATTCACTCATCCCTTTGCCTCCTTTGTATGCCTCGAACTTCATCCGCAAGTTCCTTCGGTATTTCAACGGTTACGACCGGTGTATGGTCAAAGCTTTTCGGATCCATCACTTTCAGTACAACTGCGTCACAAACTACATCCCCTTTGCGGTTGACTGCCTTCACGGCAGCGCCCTCCTGCGGTATCGGAAAATACTCGAAGGGAAAAGCTACGGAAGCGGTAGTTTCAGAATAGGTTTTATTGACGATGAAAATGGCGAGTCCGGGGCATTTGGCTACACAAACTCCGCAGCCTGTACATTTGCCGGCTGCCAGGACAGGCAGATTCGTTATCGGTTCTCCGATCCGGATGGCACCGGATTTGCAAGCCACTTCACATGGATTGCAGGGGATCTCCTGCACACACTCGATTACTGCCACAGGGCCTTGTGCATACCGTTCCTGACCGGGAAGTTCCTGAGCCGCCGCAAGTTCTTCATATTCCAGATATCCTGTTTGTATCAATGACATATTTTAAAGCACCTTTTCAGGATTACCTTGCTGCGGGCATCCCTATCCTTTCCCTGTATTCCTTCAGGATATTTTCCTTCTCCTTCAGTCTTTTCTCGCCAAAAGGTCCCAGTCGCAATGCTTCGAGCCTTTTCCATATCTCCTCTTTCCGCGTATCCGCAAGATCCGCTGAAATCAGGCCAAGGCTTTCCGCAGCTGCGATCCCGGCTATTCTTCCTTCCTCCAGTGCGGTATTTGCTTCTTCCACTCCCGTGGAGTCGCCTGCGATATAAATTCCTTCCACGGAGGTTTCCATATTTTTGTTGTGCAGCGGAATCCAACCGCCGAAGACGCCATTAAAAGAGAAGTCGCAGTTCATCAGCCTCGGCAGATCCACGACCGGTTTCAAACCCGCCGCAATAGCCACGGTATCGGCTTCCAACCTCTTTTCGGTACCCGGGATCGGTTGGAACTTATCATCAACCTCAGCTATCACGACCTCCTTGACACAGCCGTCTTCGCCCGGAACCGCTTCCACAACCGTATGCTTCGTGTAAACCGGGACTCCCACACGGCAGATCTTTGCCGCATGCACCGCATATCCGCCGATCCCTGGAGCCGCTTCCACCAGCGCAACCACATCGCAGCCGGCCTGCATCAGCTGATAGGAGACAATCAGTCCCACATTTCCACTGCCCACCATGACGATTTTCCTGCCGGGCTTTACATGATTTACATTCACCATGGTCTGTGCCGCGCCTGCCCCCATGACTCCAGGGTTTGTCCAGCCCTTGAAGCGAACGACATTCTCTGATGCGCCGGTAGCCAGGATGATTTTTTGGGCCAGCAGCGTGACCAGCTCCGGATTACCGTCGCCGCAGTCCTTCCTGATTGCCACCTTGTTGCCCTGGAATATGCCGATAACCGTGCTCCTCAGCCAGATCTCAACGCCGGCGTCTTCCGCTTCCTTTAAAAGCAGGGTTCCGATATCCGTTCCCCTTGTTCCGGAATGATGCTCGGAGGAGCCGAAAAATTTATGAATCTGCTTGAACAGCTGTCCGCCGGGCTTCAGGTTCAGATCGACCAGCAGTACGTCAGCTCCGGCCCTTCCGGCTTCAATGGATGCTGCAAGGCCCGCGGGTCCCGCACCTACAATGATGATATCCCTGGAATGCATTTTTCACCCTCCCTTTGTCAGTCCATCCTGCGTTTTGATAACCATTCCAGCCCGGACCGGAGTGATACAGGTCCTGACATTGGGCTGTCCGTTTACGATCATGGCGCAGTCCGTACATTGCCCGATCCCGCAGAACACTCCTCTCGGCTCATGCTTTTTTACCGTATAGCGGTTGATTTTAATACCGCTCGCCAGCAGGGCCGCCAGGATGGGCTCCCCCTCGCAGGCTTGGATCGTCCGCCCGTCAACAGTGATTTCCACCATTGGTGCAGTTTTTTTCAGATCTATTACGATATGATCTTCCACTCTCATATTCATCAGATCACCGCCGTAAATTCCATTTCCACCAGACACCCGTCCACCATGCCCGAGCATTGCGTACAGCAGCGCGCAGGGAAATTGCCCTTGGGGAAGTATGTCCTGTAGATTTCATTCATTTCAGGAACCACTTTCATATCCAGCACATAAATTGTTACTTTTGCAATATCGTCCATGGATGCTCCGGCTGCTTCCAATACATTCTTCGCGTTTTCCATCGTGGCTTTTGTCTGCTCTTTCACACCGCCTGCCACCATTTCACCAGTTATATCCGTTCCGATCTGCGTCGTGAAAACAAGGCTGCCCATCTTTACGCCCAATGCATAGGGGCCGTGGCATTCTCCACACTTCTCCGTCAATATCTGTTGTCTTTTCATTGTATTGATCTCCTTTCATCCGTCCGCTTTTTTGGGTTCATCTTTTTTATTTTGGTCGTATCGCTATTTCTATTGAAAAAATGATTTAGTACAGCTTCTCCTCGTTATAGCTTTCCGAGCATATCCTTGTTGACAAGATGTTCCGGTGCTTTTTTCCAGCTCAGGAGCATTACGAGCTGCTTTAAAGCACGTCTTCTGGCATCGTAGAAGGAATCCTCCGAAATAAAGGCGGCATGCGGCGTAATGACTGTATTTTCAATACTGAACAATTCACTTGTCTCATTTGCCTCATCTTCAATGACATCGATGCCCGCTCCCTTGATCCAGCCTTCTTTCAGTGCCTTCACCAGAGCCGGCTCGTCCACAACCGAACCTCTTGCCGTATTGATCAGAAATGCACTGTTCTTCATCAGCTTCAACTGGGGTTCGGATATCATATGCCTGGTCTCAGGTGTCAACGGGGTGTGCAGCGATACAAAATCGGAATTTTTCAGCAGTTCCTCCAGTGTTTCCGCCTTTTCACATCCGAACTCCGCCAGGAATTCCTTTGTCTTTGTCGGTGCATATACCAGGAC
>JAEWQC010000208.1 GCA_023399355.1 Bacillota bacterium
TACCCACACAGTATTTAAGCCTGATGCAATATTGTTGATATCCATTTGTATACACCTTTCTCCTGCATTTGGTTCCCGGCGGCATTGCCGAAGAAAATTTTAAAACTCAGAAAAACCCTGTATGCGAAATAAAATCACGCACACAGGGCGACATTACCCTATCCTGTTTATACAACTATGTATAGGTTTACATCCTTGTAACTGCAATAATGCAAGTAAAAAACAGCACTGCTTTTTAACTATTTTATTATATGTGAATAGCAAAAAAAAATCAATTATTCAAAATAAATACTATTCCTGGCTCATATTAAGTATTTTCCCTCCGTCGGGATCGATATAAACCAGCCAGTATCCGAAAGCACCATACCTGGGCCTGTTGCCTTCCGCCTGAACCCACCTGCTCATTTCGCCAAAAGGCTTTCTGTCGACCATATTCATCCCCGGCACACCGCAAACAATATATTTCTTTTCTTTTGCCCTGTGCAGGAAAATTCCTACTATGAGATGTTTGTATTTATAATGAGCCATCATGACTGCCGGATTGAAAAGCAGTGGAGAGCGTATGTTGCACTGATATAGTATATTGTTCAGATTGACTGGATTGCTGACTCTCCACCACATATAATCACTTCTATTGCTGTGAAACGGGTCACATTGCTCAAAATACCTGTCGAGTTCCTCTCTTAACTGAGATACGTCCCCTACTGGAGGCTCTGTATATTGTGGACGCCCATTATGCAGATGGCAGGCTGTACAGGGGTTGACAGGTCCAGCCCCGTTATTGACAAATGCCCCGCAAATATTACCATTCAAGTAAACACAGCTTGTATCGATCTGGCCAGTTGTACCCATATACTGCGAATCCTGCTGCGAATCCTGCTCCTGCTTGAGGTTATCCTGCTCGTAAAGAGACTGTTGCAGCTGATCCTGCATCACTTGCTCTTGCGGCAGCTGTTCCTGCTGCCAGTCATATGGCTTGACCTGCTCCTGCGGCAGCTGTTCCTGCTGCCAGTCATATGGCTTGACCTGCTCTTGCGGCAGCTGTTCCTGCGGCCAGTCATATGGCTTGACCTGTTCCTGCGGCAGCTGTTCCTGCTGCCAGTCATATGGCTTGACCTGTTCCTGCGGCAGCTGTTCCTGCTGCCAGTCATATGGCTTGACCTGCTCCTGCGGCAGCTGTTCCTGCTGCCAGTCATATGGCTTGACCTGCTCCTGCGGCAGCTGTTCCTGCTGGAATTTCTCCGGTTGCAAATTATCCTGCAGGATTTGTCCATTGGGAGCATATTCTTGGTCGGTTTGTTCGGGCGGCATATAATTCTGCAATATGTAGTTCTGTTGTATAGGCAGCCCTGCGTTCTGCCCGGCTTCATTAACGGGGATCTTCAAATCTTTGTCTTTATTGGGCTTTGCTTCATTCACCGGCACTCCGGCAGGATTGATACTGTTGTCAGCTTCCTTGGTTTTCCCGGATTCTGCAGTGTTTCCGACTTCCATGCTCTTTTTCAAAAGTGCTGTACGAAACCCGCTTCTCCACTCTTTCCTGCTGCCCCTGTAGGCCGCAAGCGGACAAATGACCGAATAATCAGAACGCTCATTTTCTACAAGAACTACTGCCATATCAAATTTATCAATGTCAATACCGGTTGCCCCGACATTTTGCGGATCAAATCCCCATTCCAGTTCCGCTTTATTCGGCTCAGGCACCAACAGTCCGGTATATGCAGCTCTCACTTCACTTCCATTGGTATTCAGCAGATAAAGCTTATAGGAGAACCTTCCGTTTCCGGGCCGCAGGTTCTGTATTGCGGCATGCAGCTTTCCTCTGCCTTCGCGCACTTCGAGCCTGACATGGCCGGATGGCTTCTGACCGGCTTCATACCCTCCGTCCTCATTAGTAAATATGAAGAAACTTCGTTGGAAACCTGTGTTTGTACTTAATACACTTCCTTTATTCACCAAAATCCCATCCCCCCGATATTACAATTCAATTTATTCTATTTCCTGTTCATAAAACAAACCATCATATAATAATATGATGGTTTACATTTTATAATGCATTAACTAACACCATTGTCCTGTATAGCCATTCATTTAAAATCTTCAATACGGATCCTAATAAATGAAGGATCTACTCATGTGAATTGCAAATTATCAGTCAGAATCCTTTGATGAAAAAGTAGAATTTTCATCAGGCTGCCTGAATCCGAACCCATTGGGGATATATTTACCGCTACCAGCGTACAGTAAAGATATCTTTCTGTATGATTCAAGAATAATTTTCATCGATTTATACAATAGTATCTTTATAATGATTACAAAATATGTACATTTTAAATGACATTTCTGAATAATCACGTGTTGAATATTTCATTATGTTATGTTAAAATGATTGATAGTGAAAAAATTAACCAAGTACATGATGATTGCCCGAATGCTTGAAAATTCGTTACAGATAATCGGGACAGGGTAGGGCAATGGTTCTATGTTTAACTTGAAAGGAGAATAAGATGACAGCAAATAAAAAATTACAAGCCTGGGTAAAAGAGATGTCCGACATGTGTCAGCCAGACCAGATTTATTGGTGCGACGGTTCACAGGAAGAGAACGACCGCCTGCTGCAGGAAATGGTCAAGAGTGGAATGGCAACCCCATTGAATCCACAAAAACGCCCTGGCAGCTATCTTTTCAGAAGTGACCCTTCCGATGTTGCACGTGTGGAGGACAGAACATTTATCGCCTCCAAAAGGAAGGAGGATGCAGGTCCCACGAATAACTGGGTAGACCCCGAAGAACTGAAGACTACCATGAAAGCATTATATAAAGGAAGCATGAAGGGCCGGACAATGTATGTCATCCCGTTCTCCATGGGTCCTATAGGCTCACCTATCTCAAAAATCGGCGTAGAATTGACAGATAGTCCTTATGTTGTAGTAAACATGCGCATTATGACCCGTATAGGTTCAAAAGTACTTGAAACGCTTGGCGATGGTGACTTCGTTCCATGTCTTCATTCAGTCGGCGCTCCGCTTGAAAAAGGACAGAAGGATTCATCCTGGCCTTGTGCTCCAATCGAGAAAAAATACATCAGCCATTTCCCGGAAGAAAGAATGATATGGTCATACGGTTCCGGTTACGGCGGAAACGCCCTTCTGGGCAAAAAGTGCTTTGCATTGCGTATTGCCTCAGTTCAGGCACGTGATGAAGGCTGGCTGGCAGAACACATGCTCATTCTTCGCATTACTGATCCAAAAGGAAATACCAAGTATGTTACAGGTGCTTTCCCAAGTGCATGCGGAAAGACCAATCTGGCAATGCTCATCCCGACGATTCCTGGCTGGAAGGTCGAGACGATCGGCGATGATATCGCCTGGATGAAATTCGGAAAAGACGGGCGCCTTTACGCAATCAATCCTGAAGCAGGCTTCTTTGGAGTGGCTCCCGGCACCTCAATGGATTCGAACCCGAATGCTATGCTTAGCTGCGAAAAGAACAGCATTTTTACCAATGTAGCATTGACGGATGACGGTGATGTTTGGTGGGAAGGTATTGGCACAAAAGCTCCCGCACACCTGATTGACTGGAAAGGCAAGGACTGGACTCCGGAATCAAAGGAAGTCGCAGCTCATGCAAACGCACGCTTCACAGCTCCGGCAAACCAGTGTCCCGTTATTGCCCCCGAGTGGGAAGATCCTGCAGGCGTTCCGATATCAGCGTTCCTGATAGGCGGACGTCGCCCCGGCACTATCCCGCTGGTTCATGAAAGCTTCGACTGGAAGCACGGCGTATTCCTTGGCTCGATCATGGGTTCTGAAATCACCGCCGCCGCTATCTCGGCCAACATTGGACAGGTCCGCCGCGACCCGTTTGCAATGCTCCCGTTCATCGGCTACCATGTCTGTGATTATTTAAAACATTGGCTTGAAATAGGCGAAAAAACTACTGCTGACAAGCTGCCGAAGATATATTATGTCAACTGGTTCCGCAAGGATTCCAACGGTAAATGGCTGTGGCCCGGTTTCGGAGAGAACAGCCGTGTTCTCAAATGGATCGTTGAAAGAGTATCCGGCGAAGGCAAGGCAGTCAAAACCCCGATTGGCTATATGCCGACCGCTGATGCAATCGACACAAAAGGTCTTGATGTGAGTGAAGCCGATATGGCTGAACTTCTCAAAGTCAACAAGGACGAGTGGCTGAAGGAAGTTGCATCCATCAAGGAACATTACACGAAGTTCGGTGAAAGTCTGCCGAAGGAATTAAGTGCGCAGCTTGTGGCTTTAGAGAAGAGATTGACGGAATAGGATCACATAACTGAAGCCCGGAATTCGAGCAATGAACCGCCCCCTGTCTGCACGTCAGGGGACGGTTCACGAATTGAATTTCCGGGCTTTTTATTTTTCTACCCGCTAAGTATCCCATTTAGCTATCTTTGCCTCTCAAAAATATTGTTTGACAACATTGCAAATTGCTCTAAAGATAGTGTCTCCCCTCTCTGATTTTCATGAATGCCGATATCGGTTAATATATTCCTGATCTCATCCTTGTTCATATTAATAGTTCCCGCATTATGAAGCGCATTGACAAGAGTCTTTCTTCTCTGTCCAAATGCCGCCTTCACTACTCGGAAGAACAAATCCTGGTCCCGCAGATCAACAGGCGGAGAACTGTACAGATCCAGCCTGATGACAGTCGAATTCACTTCAGGCTGCGGTATGAAGCTTTGAGGCGGCACCTCCATTACGACGGAAGGTCTGGAATAGAACTGAACAGCTACCGACAGCGCTCCGAACTCCTTCCCCCCAGGCTTCGCTCCCATCCTGTCTGCAACTTCCTTCTGAACCATGAATACCATGGTTTTTGCTTTTATTCCGCTCTCAAGAAATTTCATCACTACGGGTGTGGTAATATAGTATGGAAGATTTGCAACAATCTTCAGCGCAGTCGGGGCGAAACCGTCTCCACGTGCAGCAATAGCTGTTTTTAGCATGTCATCTGCGTCGAGTCGCAATATGTCACCGGTTACTATATTTACATTGGAATACCCTTTCAGATTCTCGTTGAGCGCGGGCACAAGGCGTTTGTCAATTTCTACGGCAACCACCAGCCCCGCAGCCTCCGCGAGTTCTGCTGTGAGTCCTCCAAGTCCCGGCCCTACCTCAAGAACAATATCATCTTTTGAGAGCTCTGACGCTTCTGCTATTCGTTTCAGAATATCCCCATCCGTCAGAAAATTTTGTCCAAGTGACTTGACTGGGCGAAGATTAAATTTTTTTAAAGTATTTCTAGTATCAATCTGCATTTGTAACTCCAAATAAGTGTATTCTCGGGGACAAGATTGCTCTATACCCCACATAAAAATGTACCGGGGTCTTGCAACCCCGGCATAGTCCTAGTCCCCTAATTAATATGTAGTTGTTTCAAGGTCCCGACATCCTAATCCTCTTGCAGAATGTAAACCTTGACGCGCTTGACACCAAATCTTTGTACATAATCCCGGCCATCGTAGTACAGGTCGATCTTGTTTCCTTTGATCGCTCCTCCGACATCTTCTGCTACGGCATAACCGTAATCAGGCGTGCTGCCGGCTATTTCCACGTAAACCCTGGTATGCAGCGGTATTACTCTGGGATCAACCGCAATAACACCCTTTTTAGCCTTGATACCGGTCGCAGTAATGCCAAAATTCCGATCTCCGGGCTTCTTTCCGGTGTCTTCAAAGGAAGCCGTATAGGCTGTCGCCTTCATGTCCAATACCTTTCTGTACCGGACAGTGTCTCCCCTTGACGTTTTGTAGTTCAAGACCGTACCGAATTCCATGATCATATTGACGGGATCCCGAAGCACCGATTCAGCCAAAAACAGCCTCGATACTTCATTTCCGTCTTCGGTGACGACCTTGTACTGTTTCTCACGAATTCCTTCCTTCCCTGCTTCTACAACTTTTTCAGTACCGGAATCGAGCCGTGAGTTCGCTCTTTTTTGTACCTTAAAAGGTATTGCTTCTTTTTCGCTTACTACGCTTTCACTGATTCTGATGATCCTGATCGACATGTCACTGCTCACTTTATCCTTCAAAGCAGCCCCCTCCAGCTTGTCAAGGCCTTCCGGTTTTACCGGGCTGTCTTTGAACATTTCCTGTACGGTATCCCGGTAGCTCATAACCTTTGTACGGGTCCCGTCGGCAGTTATATATACAGGTACTGCCCTCTTAATATATATTTCGTTTGTTTTCGTCCTTTGTAATCTGGTATCCATTGAAAGATTAATGTAATCGCAGGGGTTTACAATAATACTGTTCTGGTCCAGTGTTTCCTCGACGGTTTTATTCATAGTCTTGCAGGCTATGACCTTGCCATTGTCATGTATGATTACGTCTTTTTCCAAGTACGCAAATGCGCCTAATCCCGCGCCTGCTGAAACTGCTAGAGCTATTGTTACTATGAGCAGTTCCTTTTTGTATGAAAAAAACCACCTTTTAATATTTTTAGCAAGTGGTAACAACAAAAACCCTCCTGTTAAAATACTAATAAGGGACTGTGAAGCTATTTTATTCCATGGAATAATTTTTGTCAAATTCATTGCCATATTTCCGCCATATCTGTAATTATATACGACGTCCAGAGCATCTATACATTATGGGTGAAAATTTCCCGAAATGGAGTGGCATAGAAAGGAGTTGCCTCTTCAGCAACCCCTAGAAAAAATTGTACGAATAAAACTAGTACATACCGCCCATCGGGTAATACTGGTTCATTGAGGGCATTACACCCATTGCCGGCATTGTATTCATTCCCGGGTTGGCAGCTCCCATTGCAGGACTGACACCTGTAAGCATGGGATTGTTCATGCCCATCCCCATGGTCATCGGACACTGCATATTCATCAGATATGGACAGCACATCATCGGCATCATATTCATCATTGACGGCATAACGCCCATGGGATTCGGCTGTAACGGCATCGGGTTCATCATTGCGGGAGATACACCCATGGGATTGGGCTGCTTGGGCATTTGGTTCATCATTGCCGGAGATACGCCCATGGGATTGGGCTGGGCTGGTGAAATATTCGGATTTGCCTGCATTTGCGGCATTGCACCGACTTGCGGCATTGTACCGGTAGGCTCAACGTTCATATTTTCTTTCATTTTGACATCCTCTTTCATATAAAGTTTCCTTCTACCAGGGTTCGTAGCTTCAATACCATTATATGAATGATGCCATAATTGGTGAAAACATTTTTATGTAAATGAACAACGACTGACAGGGTCCTTAGTAGCTGCTTATGGATAAGATCTCAAACATTTTTTTCTCTGTCGAATAATCTATCTTAATGTACCTCTCGTTTAACCCTTCCGAGAAACGCGAAGTATTCTTATCGGCATTCTCAGCCAACTTGACAGTAAGTCTGACATCCAGGAATATTTCTCCGTCGCTTGAGCCTCTGAGCAGATCTAATTTAACTTCATTGATTTCTATCTTTTTGATGGTTTTCTGCATATCCTCAGTATATGCGCTAAGAGTGACAGAACGGTCAGCAGAGGGCACAGCCGCATATTCAAGATCGTAAGCATCCTCATATTTCCCCTGATTCAATGCATCCGTCCATAAGGTCAGAGGTTCGGATACCACCTTGATATTGACATATTGCTTTATTATGTTCAAATAATCGATCTTGTCCCGTAAAGCAGCATCAGAATTGTTCTTTTGCTCAATAATACCGTTCTTGTCCTGGACCAATTGGGCTTTTTCACTTTCCAGCTGTGTAATCTTGTTCCCAAGATCGTTGATCTCTTTTCCCAGGCTGTCTATTTCCCTGGTTTTTGTACTGATATCCGTTTTATAGTTCGCGTTTTGATAGGAAAGATCCTTCAGTTCGGATTCCCTGCTCTCCCTTTCCCACAACAAATAATTGAAGGCAATGAATACTGCCGTCAAAAGTACAAAAACCATCACAAGTATGAGTTTCTTCATAACATACCACCTTAACGGCCGATGAACCACCGGCAGCCGGGCATTACGCCCCCAAAGATTTTATTGGATTCCGAAGAGTCTTTTTGCATTGGAAGTTGTGATCTGTTCAATTTCCGAATATGTTTTCCCCTTTATTTTTGCGATTTTCTCAGCAACGTGTTTTACAAACGCAGATTCATTTCTCTTTCCCCTGTGCGGTTCCGGTGCCAGATATGGACAATCCGTCTCTATTAGCAGCATATCCTCCGGTACATATTTGACAACTTCAAGAAGCTTGTTGGCATTTTTAAATGTAACAGGACCTGCTATGGATATCATAAAGTTATTGTTCATGATTTCCCTTGCCATCTCTATACTCCCTGTAAAGCAATGCAGAACGCCTCCAACTTCGCGTGCGTTCTCCGCCTTGATGATGGACAGGGTATCCTCATGAGCATCCCTGTCATGGACGATTATGGGCAATTTCAGGGTTTTCCCAAGTGAAATCTGCTTTGCGAACCATATCTTTTGCGCCTCGCGCGGAGAGTTGTCGTAGAAGTAATCCAGTCCTATTTCGCCGATGGCAACCACCTTGGGATAGGAAGCAAAATCGGTAAGTGCGGAAATGATATTGTTGTTCAGGTCCAGTACATTGTGCGGATGTACACCTATAGCAGCATATATAAAATCATAGCTTTGTGCAAGCGAAATGTTCTCAATCGAAGAAGCAACATCGCAAGAAGCGGACAGAATGAACCCCACTCCGCTTTCCCTGGCTCTTTCAATTACTTCCTTCCGGTCTTCATCATACTGCGTATCGTAATAATGAGCATGTGTGTCAAAAAGCATATTTTACCTCACAGATATATACAATGAAAAAAATCCCCGCAGTTATGAAAATATTATATATCAATATTATGGCGACTGCAACAAGCCTCGTTCTACCTTACCCTGGATCCGCTGTCTATCAGGCCGTCCAATGTGGCGACAACAAGCGAATTGTCGTTGGATGCCGCGAGTATCATACCCTGTGACTCGATACCCTTGAGTTTGACGGGTTTCAGGTTTGCTACCAGTATAACATACTTTCCGACCAGACTTTCAGGAGAATAATGCTTTGCTATACCCGAGACCACCTGTCTTGTTTCGCTTCCCATCTCAACATGCAGCTTGAGCAGCTTGTCCGAGCCCTCAACCTTTTCTGCTTCAAGTACCTTCACTACTCTGAGATCAAGTTTTGCAAAATCATCTATGTTGACAAGACCCGTCGGTTCATCCTGCGCAGCAGGTTTCTCCCTGACTTCCTTTGGATGAGGTGCAGTTGCTTCTGCTGAAACGGGTGTGAGGCCTTCAAGTTCTTCGATCTCTTTTTTCAAGTCTATGCGCGGGAAAATGACGTCTCCCTTATTCACCGAAACCCCTTCAGGATAAATGCCCCATTTACCGGCATTTTCCCATTCAACCGCACTGCTTCCGGCTATTCCAAGCTGCTGCCATATCTTCTCCGGTGTCTCCGGCATGAACGGCTGAAGCAGGATGGAGACGATCCTAAGGCTCTCTGCCAGATTGTACATAACTGCCGCCAGACGAGGCTTGTTCTCGTCGGTTTTCGCCAGAACCCAGGGCATTGTTTCATCTACATATTTATTTGTTCTGGAAATCGTCTTCCATATTTCAGAAAGTGCCGAACTGAACTGCAGCTTGTCCATCAGTTCCTCCACCTTAAGAGGAAGTCCGGAAAGCATTGCCTGAAGTTCGCTGTCAAATTCGCCTGCCTTACGCTGTTCAGGTATGATCCCGCCAAAATATTTATCGATCATGGCTACAGTCCTGCTAACCAGATTTCCAAGGTCATTTGCCAGATCGGAATTGATTCTCTGTATCAACGCTTCATTGGAGAATACGCCGTCCGAGCCGAACGGCACTTCCCGAAGCAGGAAATACCGCACTGCATCAAGTCCGTATTTGTTGATTAAAATAACCGGATCAACAACATTCCCCTTCGATTTGGACATCTTGCCGCCTTCGAGCAGCAGCCAGCCATGGCCGAATACCTGCCTGGGCAGAGGCTCGCCCAATGCCATCAGCATAGCAGGCCATATGATCGTATGAAACCTGACAATTTCCTTGCCGACCAGATGGACATCCGCCGGCCAATATTTTTCATAAGCCGAATGGTCTGCCGACATGTAGCCCAACGCGGTTATATAGTTGGACAGTGCATCTATCCAGACATAGACAACATGCTTTTCATCAAATGTGACCGGAATCCCCCAGTTAAAAGTAGTCCTGGAGACGCAAAGGTCTTCGAGACCAGGCCTCAGGAAGTTATTCAGCATTTCATTCTGGCGTGAAACAGGCTGGATGAACTCGGGATTCTCTTCTATATGCCTGATAAGCCTGTCCTGGTATTTGGAAATCCTGAAAAAATAGCTTTCTTCCTTTGTCAGTTCCACTTCCCTGCCGCAATCCGGGCATTTTCCATCCACCAGCTGGGTCTTCGTCCAGAAGGACTCGCAGGGAGTACAGTACCAGCCCTCATACTGGCTTTTATAGATATCACCCTGATCATACAGTTTTTTAAATATTTTTTGGACAGTCTCCTCATGCTCTTTGTCCGTAGTTCTTATGAACCTGTCATTTGTTATCTTCATGAGCTTCCAGAGCTCTTTGATGCCGGATACGATTTCATCAACGTATTGTTTTGGC
This sequence comes from Bacillota bacterium, assembly GCA_023399355.1. GTDB lineage: Bacteria > Bacillota > Clostridia > Acetivibrionales > DTU013 > UBA1305. The sequence continues at coordinate 10,659 of JAEWQC010000208.1, forward strand.
GTTACGCCTTTTGCTTCAGCCTTTCTCTGAATCTTCTGCCCATGCTCGTCCGTGCCGGTGAGGAACATCACGTCATAGCCCTTTAGTCTCTTATACCTGGAAATGGCATCAGCCGCCACTGTGGTATAAGAATGCCCTATATGCAGCTTGCCGCTGGGATAATAAATAGGTGTCGTAATATAAAAGGTTTTCTTTTCCATAATAAGCCTCCATCATATGCTTTTAGCTTCCCTCCAGCTTCAGGGAATATCCGCGGGGAAATCAAAAGACCCCTTCTTAATATACAGTGAAGGCTTCATTTTATCAAGCGGAATTTGGCATACTCTTGAGCAGATAGTTTACTATATTCATAAAACATCTGCTGACTGAATAAACATAAGCAGGGGCATTCCTTGAAAATAGACTTTGAAAGGTTGGGAGGATTGTCTTCATGGGACAAAACACTGAATCCATCATGCAATTCCTGAAGTATTCTCTGAAAGCGCTCCCCGAACTACGCCAGCAGAATTTGAACCTCAATGGGCAAAACAGCTGTCCGGCCTGTTTTAACAGGAATGCTTCCAATGTCGTAGGAACAGCCGATCCGGCAGATGAGCCCTTAAAGACGAAATTGCTTGGAACCGGCTTTTTCGCCTTGTATCCGGGGACTGACCTGAAAAACACCATATCTTTTATTTTATCTTTGTATAAATTATCAGATACTATTGCTGCATACATAGCTCATGCAGGTTTCACTGAAGAACCGGAGGTACGCAGACTGTATAGCTGTCTTTCCAGTGCGGTGGATCCCTCACGAAGTACAAGCTGCGCATTTGTCAATTTCTCCAAAGCTGCTTCATACAGTCAGAAAAGTGAACAACCTCACTTCTTGTGCATGTCGGAGCAGTGCAGGCTTCAGTTGGCAGTCCTGCCGTCATTCTCCCTTGTGGCGCCAAAATTGAAAAAATACATGCAGTTTCATGTTGATCTCCACTCCTACATGTATTATCCGGAAGAAACCCGCAATGAATTTCTGCAGACCTGGAGTGATTATTATCTCAAGCGGTATCAGGGGATATCCGTTATGGAGTTTTGCGCAGCTTCAGATTCTTTGCTCGGGATCATTGCAATGTACGTCTCTGCCTCAAATCCCAAACAGACGTCACTGGAAATACAGCTTTTGGATGAAGCCTGTTTTCCCTGGCTTTGCGGTCTCGAATCGCTTCTTGATTCCTATATTACCTTAAGATTGTCCGATCATTCAAACCAGTTGAATTTTTGTTCTTCCTATAAAAATCTTAAGGCTTGCGAAGAACGATTGATTTACTTTGCAACAAAAGCGGAAGAGGCCTGTATGAAGCTTAAAGAAAGCAGCTTCTACATATCGCTGATCAGGATAATCCTTGGAATGTACCTTTCCGACCCCGAGGCCAACTTCGGCATGTTCAGGATTGCCAGTCACAATATATTAGAGAACGGCCCCCGCCGCTCGATACACTGCTGCAACGGCTGCAAGCTGCTGCGCTTCTGCAGGATATCCAGCTGACATCCTTTTGTGAAGGTATCCTGCATACATTATAAAAAGATTCTCACAAAGAATAAGCATTTCCTTACAACAAGCCACCAAATGTTATACAAGTGAAAAAACTGGCACGCACAAATCTTTTTTATTTTATTTACCTTCCGAAAATAATTGCACATATCCATGCTGAAGCAATCACGCTGACTCCGTCCGCCAGAAGTGCTGCCAGAAGAGTGTACCGTATGTTTCTGATCCCTACGGATCCATAATAGACGGCAAGTGTATAAAATATGGTTTCTGTTGAACCCATCATCGTAGAGGCAACTCTGCCGACATAGGAATCCGGGCCATAAGTCTGCACCAGTTCGGCAACCAATGCGAGCGACGCACTGCCGGAAACAGGCCTCAAAAGCGCAAGGGGCATAGCCTCCGCCGGAATGCCGAGAAATGAAACCAGAGGCTTCATCATATATACAAGAAAATCCAATGCCCCTGATGCTCTCAGGACACCCACCGCAGTCATCAGTCCCACAAGAGGAGGCAATATCCTTATTATTGTGTTGATCCCGTCCTTTGCCCCTTCTACGAATGTATCATATACATTAATCTCTTTGTAAAAACCGACTCCCAATATTACCAGAAAGATCAGCGGGACTGCATACAGTGAAATAACTGTGAAAGCCGCATGATTCATCTTCTCACCGGCTTCCGCAATCTTGCCGGTACCAATCTCTTTATATTTCCTCTCCCCGACAGCAGCTTTACCAGGATGATTCCACTCAATGTGGCACAAAAAGAGGCGATCCATACACAGATGGTAATTTCTGCCGGTGCTGTTGACCCCGCGTCAGCTCTGATTGCTATGACGGTAGCCGGAATCAGTTGGATTGCAGATGTATTTAAGACCAGAAACATGCACATGGAGTCAGAAGCACTGTCATCTCCTTTATTCAGTCTTTGTAATTCGCTCATCGCCTTGATGCCAAGTGGTGTTGCCGCATTCCCAAGACCCAGGAAATTCGCTGAAAGGTTCATCACTATGGAGCCAAGCGCTCCGGCATCATTTGCAGCCTGGGGGAAAAGCAATTTTAACAGCGGTTTGGTCAGACGTGCCACAAGCCTTATAATTCCACCCTTTTCAGCTATTTTCATCAAACCCGACCATAGACATAAAATGCCCAGTAACCCTATGCTAAGCTCCACTGCCCTGCCGGCAGAGCTGAATGCCGCCTGTGTGACTTCCTCGAGCCTCCCGTTGATCATCCCGATTAAAAAACCTGCCGACAGCATCCCCATCCAAATATAGTTAAGCATACCGTTCCTCCCCTGAGGAATGATAAAATATCAGTTTTTTAAATTTTATCATTCCTTAATTTATATGATGCAAACTTTAAATTCTTTCTGGTAAAACTCGCTTTGTTAGTAAATATCAGGTAATAAATACCACAAAGATAAAATTGCCTCAATTTGATTTTTTAAATACAATGTCGAATTATGTCGAATATTAGTTTATTTATTTTTCCAGTTAATAACTGGATATTGACATAACTTACAAATTAACCGGCTGAAGATTGCCTCAATCTTTGCAATGCCTGTATATTAGACATCTTACTCATGGCGGGTTTGAGAAATATCCATAAAATTGATATTAATATTCCCTATTAATGTTATAACATTTTTTTGAATTTTTTAAAGTTTATTGTTGACGCTTACTGGAATTTATGGTAGTATAAAAATATAAAACGTTGTCGAATTTTGTTAAATTAGGAGGAAAAATTATGAAATCTACCGGTATAGTAAGAAAGGTCGACGAACTTGGAAGAGTAGTACTTCCAATAGAGCTGAGAAGGACACTTGACATCGCTGAAAAGGATGCTCTTGAAATCTACGTCGACGGAGCTACTATAATCTTAAAGAAATATGAACCCGCATGTATCTTCTGCGGAGATGCAAAAGATGTGGCAGTTTACAAAGGCAAGAATATCTGCCCCAACTGTATGAAGGAATTAAAGAAATAATTGGAATTCACCTGATAAGGGCTGCTTGCAGCCCTTATTTTTTTGCTCTGTTTCATTAAAATGTTGATGTTTTGGCATTTATGCATATTATTATTTTTTGTCATTTCAGCAGAACAAAAATTACGTGTATTCGTTGAAATAGTTGCACTTTACATCATGGTTTTTGTATGTGTAATAGATTAAATAGTTTTTTTAATTATAGTTTAAGTATGCGCAGCAGTCTTGCAGAGCTTCAAAGAGGAAAGTTCTTGCTTTATATTTAAAAGCATTGATCCCGGTTTTTTATGTAGTTTAAAAGAGGTTCGCCACTTTCCACCGCCGGAAAGTGGCCAAAGGGCGCCACTCGGCGGCGTGGGGCCTGTCAGGGCGCTGTGAAAAAGTTTTACAATGTACCAACGACTCAAAGGCAGCCTTAAGCGGCAAAAAGCACACCGCTTAAGGCTGCCTTTGAATCGGGTACATTTGTGAGACTTTTTCAAACACTTAAAAGCGCTTTATGGGTGTCTTTGGGGTGTCTTTGGAGTTATCTGAAGCTATATTGGGAGTTGTATTAAAGTGAGAGTATTAGGATGACTAAAAAGGACTTTGGAGCAGCTCCAGAGACAATAGTGTGTGTTTAAAAGGGTTCGAGCTGCACCCGGTTTGGAGGGAACCATTTGCGGTAAAATGCGCAGGACGCGCATTTTAGGAACAGTCGCCACGATGGCGAATCTGTTCCGACCGTATATGATTCCCTCCAAACCCTTGGTGCAGCCGAACCCTTTTTACAGTGCCCTGACAGGCACCACGCCGCCGAGTGGCGGGTTTTCCGCCGCTTTTGTCCGGTCAAAAGCGGCATCGTTCTTTGTTTAATATAAATTGCTTTATTCACATAATTTTATTCAAACACTGCACCTGATTTATAGTAGATGCGTATTTATATGTTCACTGCGCAAAATTATAAAATGTGCAAGAAAGTATGCGAAAGATCCTTATCAAATAAAAAAATAATATTGCCATGATATGATTTATTTTTTTAAAAGGCTGTTATAGACATCCCTTTTGCTGATGCCTCTCTCGTCGGCAACCTTTTTCATGGCTTCCTTCCTGTCAAGGCCATTATCTGTGTATATCGCGACATGCTCCTCCAGGCTCATTCCGCTCCAGCTACTTTTCCCTGCTTCCTTAAGGAGTTGCTCATCTGCGCCCTCAACGACAAGCACGAATTCTCCTTTGGGGGTCTCTTTTTCATACTTTTGAATCGCCTCGTCCAGTGTACAACGGATGATTTCTTCAAATCTTTTTGTCAGTTCCCGGGCCAGACTGATCCTTCTGTTTCCGAAAACCTCCCTGAGGTCATTAAGCGTATAGCTGAGCTTGTGGGGGGCTTCATAAAACACAAGGGTCCTTGTATCCTCCATTATGGATTTGAGACGCTCACTTCGAACACGTTTATTCATGGGTAAAAAGCCTTCAAAACTAAACCGACCCGATGGCAGGCCCGATAATACCAGTCCGGTTATAACCGCTGCCGGACCAGGCACCATTGTTACAGGTACACCTTGTTCTACGGCGAGCTTGACCAACTCTTCTCCAGGGTCAGAAATTCCGGGACAACCCGCATCCGATACAAGTACGATGTTTTTGCCGTCCAATAGCTGCCTTACAAGATCTTTTCCCTTTTCTATCTTGTTATGCTCATGATAACTGACTAACGTATTCTTTATTTCAAAATGATTCAGGAGCTTTATGGTCTGCCGCGTATCCTCCGCAGCTATCAGATCCGCTTCTTTCATGATCCTGATCGCCCTGAGCGTAATATCCTCAAGATTTCCTATGGGAGTTGCAACAAGATACAGTGTTCCAGAATTACTCAAACTTTTATCTACCTTTCATTTAATGCCTGCAATATATTTCATTGATTTCTTTAGAATAATCACCTTTGTCGTCATATATGTAAAGTGGCTCATGAACCCTCAGCTCGGGGTTGCCATTGCGTGTACCGCTGATCAGTACAAGATTCGGCTTCTTACCGGGAGACGGGTGAACCAGTTGAAGATGCTTGGGTTCTATCGAATTGCTGCGCATGCAATAAATGATATCTGAAAGTCTTTGCGGCCTGTGTACCATGGAAAACCTGCCTCCTGTGCACAAAAGCTTTGCCGCGGCCGATACAACATCCTCAAGCGTACACAACAGTTCATGTCTGGCAACCGCCTTTGTATCGGCTGGATTCAACAAGCCCCCACCCCGGCTCATATACGGGGGATTCGCAACCACGGCATCAAAACTTGCCGCGCCAAAAAGCTGCACAGCTTCCTTTATATCACCGCAGACAATCTCAACACTGTCCTCGAGACCATTCATTCTTACGCTTCGGGATGCCATTTCCGCCATATCCTTTTGTATCTCCAGGCCAACCACCTTGCGCGGTGCCTTTTTAGCAGCAAGCAATACAGCAATAATGGCAGTCCCGGTGCCAAAATCGATTACCTTATCGTTTTTTAAAACGCGTGCAAAATGGGAAAGCAGCACCGCATCTACGCCAAAACAGAAACCGTCCTTTTTCTGGAGCAGTTTTAATCCCTTATACTGCAAATCATCAAGCCGCTCGTTTTCATAAATGCCGTCATCCAAAAATACTACCTCCAATGAACGCTTTCTGAATTCGCCGTGATGGCGCAATTCCCCTGGAATTCGCCGTGATGGCGCAATTCCCCTGGAATTCGCCGGAATAAAAACAAGGGGCCCTGCATTGACAAAACGCCAACGCTTGACCCCATCGTTCTCTTTGATTCTACTCCGGTTTCGGAGCGTCTACAGGACACACGTTTGCACATGCACCGCATTCTATGCATGCATCTGCATCTATTACATACTTGCTGTCACCTGCAGATATGCAGGAAACAGGACATTCAGATTCACATGCACCACAGCTTATACAATCATCATTTATAAAATATGCCATTCAGGAAACACCTCCTCAAGCTTTTTGGTACTTGGTTATTTTTTAAACAAGTCGTTATTATTTTACCACCAATATGGAAAGATGAAAACACCTTTTTTTTAAATCTGCGCAAAAAGTCTAGTCTTCAAGGGCTTTCAACGCCTCTATTTCCACATCTGCCTCTTCCTTCGACGAAACATCCTTGATGACTTTCACTTCATTGACCTTATAAGTCTGCAGATCGGTTTCATTTCCCTTGTCCAACCTTACCTTGACGATTTCCCTGATAAGGTAGGTCTCTACAACGACTCCCTGACCATCCGGCGTATCTACGATAGCACCTGCTTTTGGAGCCCTTTTGATAAGATGCTCATAGGCATCCTGCTCATACTTGAGACAGCACATCAACCTTCCACAAGTTCCTGAGATCTTGGTCGGGTTTAGGGAAAGTCCCTGCTCCTTGGCCATTTTTATTGAAACGGGCTGGAACTCTCCAAGATAGGAACTGCAGCAAAGCACTCGTCCACAGACTCCGATACCGCCCATCATTTTAGATTCGTCCCTGACACCGATCTGTCTGAGCTCGATGCGCGTTTTGAAAACAGCCGCAAGATCCTTGACCAGTTCACGGAAATCAACTCTTCCGTCTGCTGTAAAATAGAAGAGGATCTTATTATTATCAAATGTATATTCTACCTCGATCAGCTTCATATCCAGACTATGATCTTTTATCTTCTGAAGACAGGTGGCAAACGCTTCATTCTCTTTTCTCTTATTTTCTGAAGCATGCTTCACATCCTCATCTGTCGCAATTCGCATCACTTTCTTCAACGGAGCGACGATCTCATCATCAGTAACATCCCGTACCGGAATGACTGCTTCACCGAATTCCACTCCTCTGGCCGTTTCGACAATGACGTTAGCGCCGGCTTCTATATTGAACTGATCAGGGTCAAAGTAATAAACCTTTCCAGCTTTCTTGAACCTTACTCCAACCACCTTTACCATTCATCAAACCTCCCGAAGTTTTATAAGCATGTTATCTATCGCAAGCTGATAATTCGCATTCTGTTTTAATGCCCTGCGTGTGGCCTCAATGGCGGTTATATTGTCCAAAAGCCTGCTGCTGCGGTACATCCGGGCATTATTAAATATAATATCCTTTTTGTCCGAATTAATCAACATTTTTTCATTTCCTGTCTCACATACTACCAACAGGTCTCTATAGTAAAGCAGAAGCGTTCCAAGCAGAAGTTCGGAACTGTCTTTGTTTTCCTCCATAAAAGCGGTGAATTCCAGGATATCCTCCATTCTTCCCTTTGCGACACCTGCAAGATGCTCCAGGGTCTTTTCCCGAAGAAGCGTGAATTCTCCTGATGCTGCAAGTTCCAAAGCAAGTCCGATATTCCCATCCGAATAGCCTGCTGCAAGTTCGAGTGAACCGGGGCTGGTCGTTGACTTCGTCAAATGCTCGCCCACATGTGCAGATCCCCGGCCAACCTTCTCTGCCAATGCCTGACAAACCTGCTCATAGGAATATTTTGTGAAATTGAGCCGCTGCGCTCTTGACCGTATCGTTTCAAGAAGCATTTCATAATTTTCAGCCAACAATATAACTACTACATACGGCGGAGGCTCCTCAAAGGTTTTTAAAAGGCAATTCTGGGCCTGATCGGTCATTTTACCCGCCTCTTCAATCACATATACCTTCCGTCCCGAATACATGGGTCTGATTGAGACATCTCCCTGTATCCCGCGGATCACATCCACACCGATGCTTGCTTCCTCCGTATTGATCCTTCGGTAATCAGGGTTTGATCCATTTTCATAAAGCAGACACCCGCGGCATACACCGCAGGTAGCTCCCGACTGGGGATTTTCACATAGTAAAAGACCGGCAAATAGATGGGCAACTGTTTTCTTCCCGATTCCAGCCGGTCCTGTAAAAATATAAGCATGCGGGATCCTACTTTCAGCAAGCGCCCGTTTCAGGCTTCCAACAACCTGTTTTTGCCCGATGATTCCACTAAAGTCCATTCAGTTCTCCCTGCCTTAATAGGTCTGCAGCAAGTTGCAAACCGAAATTATAGGTGTGCATTGAGATGCAAACAATAATTTACATGAATATGTCCATGATCAGTCCCCTAATATCATCAAGCCTTTTAAGCAGACTGATATTGTCCTTTTCCCCGCTCATAACATCCTGTATCAGTAAGTCCAACTCTGCATTAATATTTTTAACCAGCGCGTACACTTTATGCCGGCCCCGCCTGTCGAGAAGGCTTTGCTTGGAAAATTTTCTGGAGCCGCCAAGTGCCATTTCAATAAACTCGGAAATAAGGCCCTTGTATATCATCAGTTCCCGTACATCAACTCTTTTTGCCAGCATTTGGCCCTGCCTGACAATATCATTGACGAGCTTTTCAAGATGCTGTTCATAATTCTCATTTTCCGCTTTTACCAGTTGGTTGTGAAATTCCGCACCTCTGCCGGACTTAACCTTCATATCCTCCTTGGCAGTCAGGTTTGGCATCCCCAATGAATTGCCCCGCGTTTCCTGTACTTTCAAACCGTACCTCCCGGCAAGGCAGGTATCACCTATGCCTTATACCTTTTCAAAGCGTTCCACATCGAGTACGAATACCGTAGCACCGCCAACAATTACTTCCACAGGATAGGGAATAAACATCCCACCCATACCGTTCGGGGTCATGGATGAATTGATAACCTGTTTTCTGCTCTTGGATTTCGTTCTAATAATGTCCATCACAGAATCCAGGCTTGCCTCTTCGACACCAACCAGTAGTGTGGTATTCCCGGCTTTCAGGAAGCCGCCTGTTGAGCAGAGCTTTGTAACACTGAAGCCGCCTTTGTTAAGCTCTTCCATAACCTTTGAGCCATCTTCGTCATGAACAATAGCAAATACAAGTTTCATATGCTTACCCTCCCTATGCTAGAATAAGTTGCAAAATATATGGGTTGAAAATAGGATCTATGTCGTTGGTATTATACCTGTTTAATAAATCCAAGGGTCAACTCAAGCTGCCTTCTCACATCCACCCAAACCTCATCCGGCGGCCTTGATGCATCAATCGTCCTGATCCTGTCAGGATATCTATCTGCCAGAGTTTTATAACCCGCATAGACCTTCTTGTGAAATTCCATGACCTCATTTTCAATCCTGTCGCTTTGTGTTGCAGCAAATCTCCTTTTCAACCCTATTTCCGGGTCCAGATCAAAAAAGAATGTAATATCCGGTACCGTTCCATTTACAGCTATTCCTGTTATATTTTCCAGCAATCCGAGTCCCATTCCCCTCCCGAAACCCTGGTATGCATAGAATGAATCAACATACCGGTCACATATGACTGTGATACTATTGGAGATGGAAGGCCTGATCACCTGTTCCACCAGTTGCGCCCGGGCCGCTGAGTAAAGTAACAGTTCAGCTGTATTTGACATTTCAGTATATGCAGGATCAAGTATGATGGACCTTATGCTTTCACTGATCCGTGTTCCTCCAGGCTCTCTGGTCAGCAGCACTTCACATCCGAGTGAAACCAGATGTGACTGCATGTTGGCTATCTGTGTGGTCTTTCCGCTGCCATCCGTACCTTCAACCGTTATAAAAAGTCCTCTGCTCATATATACCACCAATACAGTTTTTCAAAAGGGGACATTCTCGAACTACAGATACTAGATAATAGATACCAGATACCAGATGCGACTTCCGGCTTACGACTTCCGGCTTACGGCTTACGGCTTCCGGCTTCTAATATCGTACTTCTATCCTTTCAGTGTAGCCCCTTGCATACATTATACCACAACAACACTTCCATTTTCATCGATTCCATGAACAACACCGCCGCACTGTCGGATATGTACCAGATAATCCACCGTCTCCGATGTGAAGGTCTCTCCGGGACAAACCAGCGCCATGCCCGGCGGATATGGGGAAATGATTTCCCTGCTGACCCGTCCTGCAGCATTGTCTAGCGCTATCCTAACCGAGCCTGCATTTAATATTTCAGATGGCTCAGCAACACTATCCGGTAAAGTCAAGCCTCCATATACCGGCTCTGCCGGATGCGTATCTTGTTCCCCATATTCGCCCAAACCAGGCAGAGAATCAAACAGTCTTGCAATACTGGCGGCATCATCTGCTACGGTGCTTATACAAACAATATTGTGTAAATCCGACATCTCAACCTGTATATTATATTTATCTCTCAACAGGGTTTCGGCTTGATATCCGGTCATCCCAAGTTCTGACACCTTAGCCGTTATCCGGGTGGGATCGAATCTAAAACCAGGCACATCGTTTATCCCGAGTAATATTATTCCTCTTGCAGTCATCCTGGCGCTACAGGCTTCAATGCTGTCGAGAAGCTCATCCAGCAAAACTTTGCCATTCTCATGCATGATTGCCCTGGCAATGTCAAGGTAAGTCATTATTACGTAGGAAGGGCTTGTGGTCTGGAACATGTCAAGAAAATACCAAAGCCTTTCTTCATCAATCCTATCTGAACCAATGTGCAGATAGGCCCCCTGTGTGAATGCCGGCAAAGTTTTATGCGCACTTTGGACACAGATATCCGCTCCTGCTTGCAATGCGCTTGCCGGAAGCCTGGGGTTGAATGCCAGATGAGCGCCATGCGCTTCATCGACAGCTAAGGGTTTACCGTATGTATGAACGACATCGGCGATTTCTCCGATATCACTGCATATCCCATAATAATTTGGTCTTGTGATCAGTACACCGGCTGCGTCTGGCGTCGTTTCGAGCGCTTTTCTGACAGTTGCGGCAGTAATACCCGTATTCACACAAAATTTTTCGGTATATTCCGGCAACATATATACCGGAGTGACGCCGGCGAGCAGCATTCCATTGATTACAGCCCTGTGACAGTCGCGTCCGACAATCAGACGCTGCCCCGGACGGCACATTGCTGCGATTACTGCATGGAGACCAGCTGTACAGCCGTTTACAAGAAAAAAACTCCTCCTTGCACCAAAAGCCGAAGCCGCCAGTTCCTGTGCTTCCCTTATGGCGCCTGTAGGTTTATGAAGATTGTCTGTTCCTGATATTTCGGTAAGATCCAGTTTTTCTATCTCTTTTAGAAATTCAGCCGGAATGCCTGCGCCCAGCTTATGGCCGGGCATATGGAAAGGGAGCGGATTCATACCCGTATAGGCTTTTATTGCATTGTAAACGGGGGTATTCCAGCTGCTTATGATTTATCTCCCTCTCTTATATCGATCTTGTTCTTTTCGTATATAATCCTCAAGCCTTCAAGTGTGAGGCGGCCGTTCACTTCATCTATCGTTTCGGCTTCTGTTGCAATAAATTTGGCAAGTCCTCCGGTTGCAATGACCTTGATATAATTTTCCTTCATCTCCTGCTTGATTCTGTTTACAATATGATTAACCTGGCCGACATAGCCATGAAAAACTCCAGATTGCATACTAACGGAAGTGTTTCTCCCAATAACGGCATCCATCTTCGCCAGATCTATTCTGGGCAGCTTTGCAGTCCGCTGATACAAAGCCTCGGCAGATATTTTTATACCTGGGCAGATAACTCCTCCAAGGAATTCGCCTTTTGAAGAAACGGCATTAAATGTTGTGGCTGTACCAAAGTCTACAACAATGACCGGCCCGCCGTAAATCTCATAAGCCGCTACTGCATTGACTATTCTGTCCGCCCCGAGTTCGCGGGGGTTCTCATATTTTATATTGATTCCGGTCTTTATTCCCGGTCCTATCAAAATCGGATTCTTTTTAATATATTTTTCTACCGCGTGTTCCAGTGAAAACATGATTGGAGGCACGACCGAAGCGATAACAACCGCTTCCACATCTGAAACATCCAGTTTCTCATTACCGAAAAAGCTTATGAAGAACATCCCGAATTCATCCGATGTCCATTCCCTGTTTGTTCCAAGCTTCCAATGCGCTATCAGTTTTTTCTCTTCATATACGCCAAGACGTATATTTGTATTCCCCACGTTAATTGCAAGCAGCACTTCTAAACCTCCGTGTCGGGCTTGGGTTGCACATCAAAGCTTAAGGCTCTTGATCTCTTTCATTTCAAGCTCGATTTCCTTTTCCAGTCTTATAATATCTTCTTTTATATCCTCAATCGTTTCTTCAGCCTTGCTCCTCGGACCGCCATACCTGCTCGATGGCTGGATTGTACGCTGTCTTGGCTGGTTATCCCTTTCACTGTCCCTGTTCCTGTAAAAGCCCTTGTTCTGACCGCCTTCTTTTTGAAATCCTTCACGGCGTTCAGTCTGGTTTCTCTGATTCTGTGGATTATTCCTGGGCTGCGTTTGGATGTGCTGTACCTGGCCGGCGGCCTGGCTGCCCTGATCCGCTTTATTCTGAACCACATTCTGACTTTGATTCTGTAAATGTCCATCCCTGTGTCCCTGGCTTTGTGAAGTACTGTTCAGGCTTCCGCCCTGATTCCGGGGTTGATTCTGAACACGCTGGCCTTGCTGATTCCCCTGTGCGCCACCTGGATTCTGCCCCTGGGCACTCTGGCTATTATTACGGTTGCGCCCCTGATATTCAGGTTTCTGCTGCTCGGGCCTCTGTCGTTCAGGTCTTTGCTGCGCCTGGGATTTATCTGCGCTTTGTACACCTTCGGCCTGATTCTCATTTCTTACCATTCTGTTACCTCCAGTTATCTATATACAATGAAAAAATTGGGATAGCCGGTTTTTTCACCTGGTTCACATTTAGTGCCTTGTTGAAAAAAATAATCTATTCCTTGTACAAAAGCCTTTTTTCAACATCTTTAGAAAGCCGTATTTTCGATTCACAGTTATTTTCTATTTTATTTTAAATGGTTCAACAAGTCAACCCCAGCAATTTTGCAGCATTTCCACTTGAAACAGCCTGCAGTACCTTGTCGGAAAGGTTCATGCCTCTCAATATCCGGACCTCCTCCGACTGGTCCTTCCAGGGCGAATCCGTAGCGAAAAGAAGCCTTTCCCAGCCATGGGTTCCGACAAGTCTTTCAAACTGCTCCCTGCTCATTTTATCGAGGCTGAAGGAAGTGTCCAGATAGAGAGATTCCCCTGCAAGATATCGTTCGACATCGTCCCAGCTATCATATCCCCCCATATGTGCGGCAACGATTTTAGCTCCCGGGAATGTTCTTACGACTTTTTTCAATCTGAAAGGGGGACAATGGACAGGCGGTTGAAAACCCAGATCCACACCTGCGTGAAACATAATGATCAGTCCCATTTCCGCCGCCTTTTCATATATGGGAAATAACTTTGGGTCATCCACATAAAAGTCCTGGTACTCCGGATGAAATTTTAACCCTTTTAAGCCAGCTTCGCAGATTCTTTTCATTTCATCTTTCCACTCCGTACTATCGGGGTGTATGCTTCCAAATGCTATGATGCTGTCATCCTGAACCGATTCCGCCCATTGTGTAATCTTTTTTGACTGCTGAGGTTTGGTAGCAATACTCAGCACAACAGACTTGTCAATACCGGCCTTTTTCATGGAAGCCTTTATACCTGCCACCGTGCCGTCAGACCTCGATGGAATATCCGCCTTTTCAGCCAATGTTGCCACTGCACGTTCTGCGATCTCCTCAGGAAAGCAGTGTACATGAAAATCAATGATCATTTGTTCAATTCCTCCCGCTTCAGAAGTTCCCAAACGGACCCCTTATACATATCCGTTGATCCCCCTTATTGAAATTTCGCCCGACAGAAGCTCGCGGCGGGCACCATCCCGGCATTCCACCAGCAGCCTCCCCTCACCCGTAATATCAATTGCCGTTCCGCAATAACCATTGTCCTTTATTTTAAAGGCGATCTCTTTTCCCAACGTAATTGAATACTCGCGCCATACATCAAGGATTTTTTCATACGAACCCTCTTTTACAAGCTTCAAAACGGAATCAAGCTCTCTCAGGATCGACTTTATCAGAGAAAGCCTGTCGAACCTGCTACCCGCAGCCGCAGCCAATTTAAGCGATATAGCCCTGTCCTTCAATTCCTTCGGGAAATCCTCCACGCTTTGAGAATAGTTTAACCCTATACCAAGAATGACATAGTTAACCTTATCCGCCTCCGAATTCATCTCCAGCAGGATCCCGCAAACTTTTCTCCCATCGATGATCAGATCATTTGGCCATTTTATTCCTGCTTTTATTCCGGTAGTCGTCCTAATGGCCTTCTCCACAGCAACAGCGGCTGCAAAAGTCAATATCGGCGATTCAACAGGGGCTATATCCGGCTTTAAAACAATTGAAAGGTAAATACCTTTTTCAGCAGGCGATTCCCAGCTTCTGCCCAGTCTTCCGCGTCCTCCGGTCTGCCTCCCGGCAATAACAGTCAAGCCTTCATTACAGCCCTCGGAGGCAAGTTTACCGGCATATCTGTTTGTCGAATCCAGAGAATCAAAATATAATATTTCACTGCCTGCTACCCTTGTGCCAAGTTCCTGGGATATTTCCCATGCATTCAGCCTTTCTTCGGATGAAAGCAGCCTGTAACCGCACCTTGTGGAGGCTTCAATAGAATATCCTTCTTTTCTGAGTTCCTCCACATGCTTCCATACTGCAGTTCTTGATACATCAAGCCGTCTGCCGATGTCCCTTCCTGAGACATAGTCCGGTGCCGCATCTTTCAACATCTTTGCTATGGCATATTTCATTTGTAATTACCCTGATACCTTCCCATATCCGGAATCTTCAGCGTATATGTACGATCATTGCCTCTATCCTGAAAGACAGCCAGACCATTAGTGGAATCCTCGACACAGTTTACTCTTCCATCAATATGCAATTTTTTGAAAAAATGATAAAGTAAGGAATCATCAAAATTGTCATCCGCTTCTCTGAAGCTTGCAAGGATGTTATTGAGATAGAGTTCCTGAGAATTATTGTACAATACAGGGGTGTCCAATCCACCTCTGCCGAGAACACTGATGTTCTCGCCGGTGACAGTACTGGTAACAAGACATTCTGGCAGCCGGTAATCCCCAAAGGTATATTTTCCTATTGGAACAATGGAGTGTCTATACATTTCCATCACTTCCGGGTACACGAGCCCCGGCTGATAAAGCAGGCTGTCAGCCGCAAAACAGTACTTCGACTGCACCTCAAGCTTCAGGCACCTGTAATCCTGCGACATATATCTTTCATGATCATCCCTTGGGTTGAGCAGTGCAGAAATGCATTTTTTCCGCTCACCCTCTATCTCGATTTCCCTGCTGTACCATTCAGAAAGTTTCATGCCGCATTCGACAGCATTATCAACCTGCTGAACAGATACGTAAAAATATACCTCTACCATTTTTTCACCTCCCGCAGTATTTATTAGTAGAACTTATCAACCGTTTAAAGAAAACTTATCCATCAATAGATGGGGTGCCCTTTTCCTATGTGGCAGTTCGCCTCCGCGACTTTCAGTCATTTTAGCTCTTTGACCTTTCCGGTAATATGCTCGACCGTAATTTTTCCAATTAGAAGTTTATCCATGGCCTTCAGTATTATGTCTTCCGCCTTGTCTATAAATTCAGGACTATATTTTTCACATATTTTCAACATCGCAGAAAGTTTTTCCTGCTTATCATCAATAACTTCCGCTCTTCCGAAAACTACCGCGCTCTCATATTCCGTCGTGAATTTAGCCTGAATCACTTTTGTCTTGCCGACAACCGTATAGCAAACCCTATTATCCCTGCGGATGTTGTCAATTTTGTGTCCCTCTTTTGCACAATGAAAATAAATCGCATTCTCCATAAGAATATGTGACAAGGCAACACAATATGGGCTGCCGTCCGCGGAGACGGTTGAAAGAAAACCGTAGTCACCGCTTTCAAGTATTTCGAAGGCCTTCTCCGCGCTTACCTCGAGATTCCCTCTCCTCATTGGTCTTGCCATTTTTCTTCTTCCTCCATTGATCATACTTTAATCTATTCTTTCCAAAACACTTTTCGACAGTATTTCCTGGGAAATAAAATCGCTGAACGCACTATTTTATCGAAGTCCGGGTTATTTTGTAAAAGTCCCTTTCAGGAGCATGCCCAAAAACAGGCGGCAGAAGTTCTCAAGCAGACTCTTAAATTCTTCCCAGTATCTCTGCAATATCTGTAACAGCTACAGGTCGTATATTGGCGGCAGTACTCCGCTGCGTCATGGTAATAGCCGCATATTGTGCAATTTCTGCTTCGTTGAGGCAGGGAGCCTTCCCAAGCAAATCTGCCATTACCTGTCTAAAATCATCAAGATTCTCCAGGTTCAGCAGCTTCATGACATTATCAATTCTGTCCTGCGCATAATCGTAATTAAATCTCAAATATTCCGCCATAAGAAAGCCGTTGGCTTTCCCGTGCGGTATCCCCTTGAAATAAGTCAGATTATAGCCTGCGCCATGCATGATGGTAGTTCCTGTATGGGAAATCACCATTCCTCCTAACATTGACATATATAACATACTTTCCCTGTTTTCAAAGGTAATTCGGTCAGTTTTAAGATTTCCGAGACAATTTCCGAAGAGATGGATGCCCTCCTGAGCAAGGATATCACTGGCCGGTGTCCTCCTTTTCCCGAGATAGCCCTCCAGGCAATGGGAAAACGCATCCACCGCCGTGTTCACCGTAACCTCGTACGGCTGGCTCTCGGTATATCTTGGATCCAGAAACGCCAGGGCGGGAAATGTATACGCATTGCCAAAACTCACTTTGGTCTGAAGGTCAGTTCTTGTTAAAATGCAATATGGTGTTACTTCGCTTCCTGTCCCGGCAGTTGTGGGTATCGCAACAATCGGTAAAGGCTTGTTCGTAAAATGATTGGTGAACAGCCCGACAGGTTCAATCTCATTGACAGCAAGTACCGCAACAGCTTTTGAGGCATCAAGCGGAGATCCCCCACCAATTCCCACGATAAAATCGGCACCGGTTCTCTTTGCTTCAGCACCGCCGACCTTTACCGTCTCTGTTGATGGATTGTTTTCAACCTTGTCAAAAACCGTATATTCTATGTTCAAAGCGGTCAATTGATTGCAAATATCCGCCAATGCTCCGCTTTCACGAGCTGAATGCCCACCTGTCACAATAAGCGCTCTCTTTCCCAATAAAGCCAGTTCGTTGCTATTTTGAGATAGGCAGCCTGTCCCGAAATAAGCCTTTGTCGGTATGTGAAATTTGAATTGCATGAGAAAACACCTCTCCTGTGATACAACAGTGTATTAACAATATCTTCAACCTCATTATACCAAAAGTTAAAGCTTCATACTACTTACTTTCCCATCTATTTAACTCATTGTGACGGTTAATTGAGATTACCGTATCAGAAACAAAAAGAATCATCTCCCGTTTCATCCGTAACTTTCGCTAAGTGCCTCTGGATCGGATAAATCCTGTATTGAATATATTAGATTTAATGCATATAATGAATATATGGCCTTTGTAGGTTTCCATTAATACCAATATAGGCCAAAATGAGAATGGAGGTTGTACTAATGGCATTTTTAGAGAACCTTGGTAAAGCTGCACAAGCGGCAGCCAAAAAATCCGGAGAACTGGTAGAAGTTACAAAACTCAATGTCAATATCAACTCAGAGGAAGATAAAATACAAAAGCTTTATACACAAATTGGGAAGTCCGTCTTCCAAAGATATTCTGCAACCGGTGAAAGCTCTGATGAAATCAAGGAAACCTGCGAAGCCATCACAGTACACGAGCAGAACATCAAGAGCCTGAGGGAGAAGATAGCCGAACTCAAGGGAACAAAACAATGCATCGGATGCGGAGCGGAAATGGAAAGAACTCAAATTTTTTGCTCCAAATGCGGCACCAAGAACGAGATGACCCCAGCGGATTCAGCCGCTCCAGCCCAACAGACTGCGACAGTAATCTGTCCGGCCTGCGGAGTCTCATTGCCTGCAGGATCTTCCTTCTGTACAAGCTGCGGAGCAAAAATAGGTTAATATACATACATTAAGGGGATGTCTTGTTTTCAAAAACAAGCACCCCCTTTCTTATTAACAATAGCCATATCCCGGTTCATCCCGATTTATCCTGCTTTATCCCTGCATATACCCGTTTATCCTGCTTTATACCGGTTTATCCCGGTTTATTCTGCTTTATTCCGGCAAATACTAGTTTCCTGCTTTATCCTGTTGTATACTCGCTTATCCTGCTTCTGTATCCATATCCGGTATATTGATTTGCGCATCCCGTGCATGGATGATAGTCCTGCATTTTTCGATTACCTCGAGAACGGAATCGAGATCTTCATAAAACACAGCGACCAATTCTCCTGGCTTTGCCTCCATAATTGCCGCTTCCAGCGCTACCGTCTCCGAATATACAATGGATATATCCTTCCTGTCCATGCCTTCCATAACAGCCGCATTATACAGTAAATCCGCTACTTCACCGGCATCGCGTCCACGAAGGTCACTATCCTCCTTGATAAAGAGTTTGGAAAACGAACGTCCGCAAATCCGTCCAACCTCGGCAATATTTTCATTCATTCGATCTCCCGGCAAGCCGATTACACCGGTATACGAGTCTGCACCCATTTCCTTCATCATCTGGACAGCCGCAAGGTAACCTGCAGGATTGTGGCCATAATCCACCATCACTGAAAAATTGCCCATATTGAAGATATTGAACCTTCCGGGATTTTTATGCAAATCAGGCTTGAAGCTTTTCAAACCCAGCCGGACGGTTTTAATCGGAATACCTGAAGCCAAAAGCGCCGATGCAGCTGCAAGAGCGTTCTCAATATTACATTGCGCTTTTCCATTGAAGGTAATCGGTATGTCATTGATAGCCACGATTAATTTCTCTCCTTCCGGGCCGGTTGAATATAAGGAACCGTCTCTGGCATAAACTGCAGGCATCCCCACCTTGAGCTGTTTCAAAATCAATGGGTTCTCATGATCTTTTGAAAAGAGCATGGGTTTGCAAGTGATCCTGCCCATAAGCAATGGCGTCATGGCGTCATCCGCATTTAAAACAGCACAGCCTTCCGGTTTAACTGCTTCAGCGACAAGAGATTTCACCATCGCCAGTTCCTCCAGCGTATGAATACCGTCAATCCCGACATGATCATCACTGATATTCACTACCACACTTACATCGGCAAGATCATAGCCCAGGCCTTTTTTTAGAATTCCGCCCCTGGCTGTCTCCAGCACAGCAGCTTCAACCCTCTTGTCCCTCAGAACCATGGCGGCACTGGATGCCCCTGTATTATCACCCTTCAGGACACACTCGCCATTTATATAAATACCGCTGGTATTTGTCGAACCTACAGACTTACCGCTTAAAGACAACGTGTGCTCGATCATTCTGGTCACTGTCGTTTTTCCGTTCGTTCCGGTAACAGCTGTGATGGGTATGCTGAAGGCTGTATTTTTCGGAAAGAGATGATCAAGTATATCTCCTGCGACATTCCGAGGTTTTCCGACAGTCGGGTAAAGGTGCATTCGCAATCCCGGAGCGGCATTTACCTCAATAACCGAACCATTTTCAGCTGTAACAGGCTGAGATATGTCACAACAGGTAATATCGATTCCTGCAACGTCCAACTGAAGCAATTCAGCCGCCCTGACCGCCAGCCACGCATTATGGGGATGAACATTCTCCGTACAGTCTATCGCTGTCCCACCGGTACTTATGTTGCCGTTGAAACGCAGCATGACCCTGCATCCGGCATTCGGAACACTGTTTTCATCATACCCTGCTTTTGCCATTATTTGTTTTGACAGTTCATCCAATTTGATTTTTGTGAGCGGTTTTTCATGATCAAACCCGCGAAGTGGATTTGTGTTCTCCCTATTGACCAGTTCCCTGATCGTATGCATTCCATCTCCGACAACATTCGGAGGAACCCTTTCCGCGGCTGCGACAATCCTGCCGCCCACAGCCAGCAGCCTGTAATCCTTCCCGGGTATGTGCTTTTCCACAATGACCGCCCTGCTGAATCTTGTTGCAGTTGCGAATGCAGCTTCCAGCTCTTGAATACAGTTGATATCCGTGTAAACTCCCTTGCCTTGATTTGCATCAAAGGGCTTCAATACTACAGGATACCCGAGAAGGGAAGCGGCAGAAACAGCAGACTTCAGCGTATAGGCGATATCTCCCGGTGGAACCGGTATGCCCGCATCCGAGAGGATTCTCTTCGTAAGGTGCTTGTTGCCGGCAATGTCCACAGGGATACATCCGGGCCTGTCCGTCAACGAAGCTTCCATATAGTGCGTATATTTGCCGTTCCCCAGCTGCAGCACACTGGAATTATCAAGGCAGGTAACCGGGATACCCCTTTTTTTCGCTTCCTCAAAGATCGCAGCTGTACTTGGCCCGAGATCTGTCTCAGCGGCTGTTTTGGACAAGTGTCCCAGTATTTCATCAAATGGAGGCATGATGCCCCTGACAAGCGAATTAACCATGTCCACAGCTGCCAGAAGGCACTCCACCGCATACTTTTCATTCTTGAATTCAAACACCATATAGTAGTTTGTAGGCGTCGTCAACTGTCGGCTTCTGCCAAAGTGCACCTCATATCCCATTAAACTTTGCAATTCCAGTACCATATGCTCCGTCACATGAGTAAGGTAAGTGCCTTCCTCAAGGCGCCGTATAAAACCGCCTTCATATCCCAGGGAACAGTAATGTTTCTGCAGTCCCGGCAGCATCCGGACGAGTCTTTCGTTGAATTGTCCCATTTCACAGGTAGGCGTATCATATAATTCTCCAACATCCACTTCAGCCTTTATTACAGGCTTGTGGCTGTATATATTCTTTCCTTTAAAAGTCCTGATACTTAAAATGTCCACAAAATTCCTCCATTTAAGGCAAAAAATTAAATGCTAGTGAAGCCGGATGACTTCTCTGTTTTTCAGATTGAAACCATAGCCCGAGGGCAGCACGTGAAGTGTTATATTTGCGATGGCAAGGTTTTCATCCGGTTGAAGTTCGGATACATTTGAACTTTTAATATTTCTTCCATCTACTACGGTAACCGAATTGCTTCCAAGTACTTCAAAATGCAGATCCGGATATACACGGATCGCCGTATCTTCGTCAATGCCTATGCCGAGAATGGAAGGGTTCTCCGCCACACCACACAGAAGCCTTCCTATCCTGCCCCTTTGATGAAAATGCTGGTCAATTAGTGCTAATTCCAGTAATCCCAGACCAGGTGCCATTTTTAACGTGCACTTTCTGGCAGGATCATTGCTGTTGCCGTCAACAATCATCGTCCTGCTCATTACGGAAGCCCCTGCACTGGTACCGGCAATTACAGTGCCTGCCGCATAAGCTTCATGCAGCGCGGCATATACTTTCGTTCCTCCCAATATGCTTGTTATCCGGAGTTGATCTCCGCCGGTAAAAAAGATGCCGGAAGATTCAGTTATCAGCTTTGCGTGCTTTTCCATATCCGCCTCATCACGCGAATTAATATCCATTACATTGATTCCTGAAGTTCCAAGTTTCGAGAATACGGATTTGTATTGATTCCCAGACTCTAAAGGATGCTCGGTTGCAGTTGTAATAATCGTAAGTCTGGCCTCTTCTTCTCCAGAAATATTGACAAAGGTCTTTAAAATATCGCAATCTCCGGTCTTATCCTCTGCTCCGCCTATAATGATTAAGTTGCCCTTATTTATATCACTCATCATGTCCCCGATTCTTTCGCATGGCTATTTGCTCAAATGCCCAACACATGTCTCAGATTATTGTAGAATACTCCGCTGAAGATGAGTCCGACCGCCATCAGAATAATACTTGCGATAATCAGGGGCATTGCAGCCTTGCTCCCTTTTTTGTTTGCAATAATGCCCATGATGATACCAACGACTCCAAATACAAAAGGGTATTTCACCAGTGAAACAACTGCAGCAATCCAGCCTATTACAAGATACAATGCAGCACCTTTCCCTGCTGATCTGCTGATACTTCCATTCGAGCTTATCCTATCCATTCAATCACCTCAATAATATATTAGTTTCCCATAAGAACAAGAGGTATACGCTTATCCGGATCCAGGCAATATAGTGCCCTTTTCAACCGCAAGCCGACCTTTGACAAAAAGCATGTCAAGCGTCAGGGACAGTTTGTCAAGCAGCATAATATCTGCATCACTTCCCTCCGCAAGTCTTCCTTTGCGCGGATACAACTTCAATACTCCTGCGACATTGGAGGTAACCGTTTTTAAAACATCTGCCAAAGGTAATTTATAACAATGAACCGCCGTTTTGAAATCGTCGAAAAGTGCCATGACTTTCCCCGTTTCTTTTCCGGATACACCTGCTCCGCTTCCATTACCATCTGAAGAAACTGTTACCCTGTCAAGTCCGGTACCGCTATCCAGCAATTGCTTCAGGCATTCCGGCACAGGAATGCCTGCCTCGGTGTACTCGCCAGCAGTAAGATCAATATTTCCGCCGCTTGCCCGATACTGAACAGCTTGCCTGAAGAGCGCCTTGTTTCTGTTCAAATGCGTTGGCACAAACATTGCTGCCGGGTAGTCAGACTCTTCGACAAGCTCCAAAAGCGGCCCAAGTCCCTCCTTCCCATTGCCCACATGCAGATGCATCACTCCGGCCTTTTTCCCGAGCATCCCCCCTGTAAGTACTTCGTACGCCAGTTTCATCAATTCATGCTGTGAGGGATTGGAGGATCTATAGTCTGATATGGCAATCTCGCCTGCACCGATCACTTTATCAATTAGTGCTACATCTGACATAATCCGGCCTGTTATTGTAGAAGTTGGAATACCATAATGACCTGAGTATATGAACGTAGTCATCCCTTCAGACTCGAGTGAACGGGCTTTCATTAAAAGGCCTTCCATGCTCTTGGATATGGAATCGGCTCCAAGCAGTCCAACTACAGTCGTGACTCCGGAAGAAATCAGCTCATTTACCCCGATGGGACCTATAATGCTTTTGGGACCTTCCTCACCACCGCCGCCGGATATATGGACATGCTGATCAATAAACCCGGGACATGCAATTTTATCCTTGCAATCTATGATTTCCACATGATATAGCTTATCAGCGGTTATGAC
This sequence comes from Bacillota bacterium, assembly GCA_023399355.1. Taxonomy (GTDB): domain Bacteria; phylum Bacillota; class Clostridia; order Acetivibrionales; family DTU013; genus UBA1305. Next base: position 34,163 of record JAEWQC010000208.1, read on the forward strand.
AGACGATATTTCCACTATTTTGTCAAACGCCAGTAGAATATCCTTCCTGCCTTGATATTCCGGGGAATAGCATTCAGCATTTTTCAACAATTTGAACATGTAACCCTCTCATCAGCCGATTCAATATAATATTTTTACCTTCAAACAATCTACTATACATCAATGTTGTTTCTTCCCGGGAAAGTCATAAGATGATTTGGAGCAGTAAAATCATTTTCAGATGATTTCAGGAGTGATCCGCACAACAAAATAATGATATATGTGCTTTATTGGCAAACCTGTTATTATTTAATTTGATTTAATGAAACAAGTCTGCTAAACTATTATGTGTTGCATTTTATGTAAAGTAATAAACTAAAAGGGTGATAAAATGACGGTGAATTTCAGCAGTTTAACAGCAAAGCAGAAGAAAGTCTACTCCGCAATTGAGACTTATATTAAGTTAAAGGGGATCCCCCCAACAGTCAGAGAAATTGGTGAAATGGTCGGTGAAAAGACACCCGGCGCCGTTCAGGGTATTTTGAACAGGCTTGAGCAAAAAGGTGTCATCAAGCGTCAGCTTGGTGCTGCAAGATCAATTCAGCTTGTTTCGGAAGATAATCAGATGTATGCGAATGCCCTGTATATCCCCGAAATTAAGAAAATCAGCAAAAGAAATGTCGATGATCTTTTGAATATATATAATATTGAAAAATATCATCCAGTTTCACCGCATGCAGTTTCTGAAAACGGCAGCTACCTTATGATTGATTGTCCTGACGACAGTCTTTCTGAAAGAGGGTTTCAACCCAACGATACACTCCTGGTGAATACGTCGGCCGATCTTAAGGCCGGAGATATTGCACTGGTGTTTTGTGAAACACACTCCATACTCCGTTATTATCATCCCGAAGATGACGGTACAATCACTCTTAAAGCTGATGCCAATCTCAGGGAAAAGGAAAACTTCAGCAATGATGAGGTAAAAATCATTGGCAGAGTTGATGGGCGCTACACAAGATTCTAGAGAAAATGGGATACTGTTGTACTAAAATTTTTCGCCTGTAAAGCCTGATTTTCTTACAAATGGCTTGAGAAATGACCTGGAAGGTTTATGCCTCCGGGTTATTTTTTTATTCTCAGCAGCAGACCTGCTGTTGTGACAAGTCCTCCAAAAACATAAAAAACGCCTGCCGGAATTCCGCCCGTCTGTGGTAAATTTTCAACCGGAGCAGTTGGTATATCTTCATCCATTATTTCTACAAAAGCTTCTGCAGGAGCTGCGACTGCAGGTTCGGCAGGGACGATGACCGACTCAGCCGTTTCCGGTCCTGCTACTGCAGACGGCGTAGATGAAACTGCGGATGGCACAGATACAACTGCAGACGGCGTAGATGAAACTGCGGATGGCGCAGATACGACCGCAGACGGCGCAGATATGACCGCGGACGGCGTAGTTGCGACTGCTGATGGCGCAGATACGACAGATGGCGCAGATACAATTGCAGACTGCGTTGTAAAATCCACTGAAAGTATATTGGGTGCAGATAAAGCTATCGAAACCGTATCTGCCGGTTCCATTGCATCAGATGCTGCATTCACCGGAATAATAAGGATTCCAACAAATAGGATCGTTACCGGTATAAATAAGAATACTCCCTTTAAATTGCCTTTCATCCTTTAACCTCCAGGCTATGTATCTCAACGAAAAACCGCCATATTAAATTAATTTGGCGGTAGGACTATCATAGCATGAACGCTTTAGATTCCTGACTTTGCGTCCCAGCTTTTCAACTGGTTTGCCTTGAACAAATAACGTCTTGCTATCTATTTTATCCTATGTTAGTATATTTTGCAAGTCATTCTCTACAAAACCGGGTTTATACAAACAAGCATTTTAGACGGTTCCTACAATAAAAGATCCCGAAGGTATGATACCAACGGGATCTTCTGTTCATGGGATTTTTTTAACTTAATCCGGCCTACTTGACATAGGCATACTGCATGTGTACGAAGCCTGATAAATCAATGTAGTAATCCTTCACAGCAGGATTCTCAAGCATAACACTGACATAGTAATATATCGGAATGCATCCTGCATCATTGATGAATATCTGTTCCGCCTTATGCATGTTGCTCATTCTGAGTGCCTGATCATTCGATGTCTTGGCTTGTCTGATCAGTTTGTCATATTCAGGATTTTTATACTTAATCTGATTCTGGCTCGCATCAGACAGAAACATATCAAAGAAAGTCATCGGGTCAATGTAATCGCCAATCCAGCCCATTCTGGCAATCCAGTAATCGCCGTCATTGATCTTGTTCTGAAGCACCTTCCATTCCATATTCGGAGTCTTAAATGATGTAATCCCCAGATTTGTCTTCCACATTTCCGTTACAGCCTCCATGATTGCCTTGTGGCCGCTCTGGGTATTATAATACATTTCAACTTCGGGGAAACCCTTTCCATCCGGATAGCCGGCTTCTGCAAGCAGCTTCTTCGCTTTTGCCACATCGGGGGTCTTGGGCAGCAGTTCTCCGCCCTTGGTTCTGAAATCAGCAGTTGCATCGGCATCAGGTACCTTGTAGGGTACTATGCCTACTGCAGGAAGCTGCCCGCCTCTTGAAACCTTGTCAACGATATATTGTCTGTCAATGGCAAGTGAAAGTGCCTGTCTTACCTTGGGATTATTAAATGGTGCTTTTGAATTATTCAAGTAAATGTAGTAAGTACCCAGCATATCATGAATCTTGGCTTTACCGGCGGCAACGAGATTCTGTATCTCAGCCTGGGGTACAAGAGCATCAACGATATCGAGATCTCCAGCTTCAAATCCGCTTAAAGCTGCAGCTTCATCATCAAGCAGCGTCCATGTGATATTCTTGATAAATGCCGTATTTGCTGCATCCCAATAGGTGTCATTCTTCTCAAATACCAGTTCGGAACTGTGCTCCCAGCTTTTCAGCTTGTACGGCCCATCGCCGATCAGTGTTTCCGGCTTCGTGAACCAGTCTGTCGGAGCTGCATTAATGATATCCTTCCTTAGCGGCATATACGTCGGAGTATAGCAAAGATCCGGGAAATAAGCGGTAGGTGCAGCGAGTGTAACCTGAAGAGTCTTGTCATCCGTTGCTTTGACTCCGACATCCTCAGCTTTGGCCTTGCCCTGATTGTATTCATACCCGTTTTTCAGGTACCAGACCTGATAGGCATACTCTGATGCTATCGCAGGATCAAGGGCTCTTTTCCATGCATATTCGAATTCGGAGGCTTTGACAGGCTGCCCATCCGACCATTTTGCATCTCTTAAGTGAAATGTATAATTCAGTCCATCTGCAGAAACATCCCAGCTTTTTGCGATAGCGGGTACAGTTTTTCCATCCTTATCCTGTCTTGTAAGTCCATCAAACAGGTGCTGGATGTAAGTAGCTCCGTCAACTGAGTTGTTGAGGCCCGGATCCAGTGTGTTTGGCTCTGACCCCACCGTCACACTTACATTGTCCCTGGTACTTTTAATCCCAGGTGTCTGGGCTGCCGATGTACTGCCTGTTGCAGCAGAACTTCCAGTACCGGGTGTATTGGTCTGGGTTCCGCATCCGGCAAGTACTCCAGCTAAAATAACAAATACGAGCATTGCCGACATAACTTTCTTTAGCATATTACTTTCCTCCATTTTATAGATATGTTTATGACAAACGGATTTTTACCGCTTATTATCTACTATTGTCGCCTTCATTATTTATAGTTCCCTAACTTATTTCATGCGGCAGCATTATAACGCATCGGTTCAACAAAAATGTTCCGGCTGCAGAAACATTTCTTTGAACCGATGCGTTTCAATGGAGATGGTCGCAAGCTATGTCTGTTGCCCGACTATGCATCCAAGGCGGGAGAGATGCCCGCCGCCTGAAAATCGAGTCGGTACCCGCCACTTGTAGAAGGGGGAACGACTTTTACCTCGTTATTTATATTGTTGGTCATCCCATTCAAGCTTCAAGATGGCACGCACATAAATGGCCCGGCGCAACTTCCTTCAGTTCAGGCTCGATTTCAGCGCATTTGGGCATTGCGTAAGCGCACCTTGTTCTGAACCTGCAGCCTGACGGAGGATTGATCGGACTTGGCACATCCCCCTCCAATATGATCCTGCTCTTTGACTTGCTGACCTTGGGATCGGCTACGGGCACTGCAGATAACAACGCCTTTGTATAAGGATGCAACGGATTTTCGTAAAGTTCATCCCTGCCGGCAAGCTCAATGAGCTTGCCAAGGTACATAACGCCTACATTGTCACTGATATGCTTGACCATGGACAGATCATGGGCTATGAAAAGATAGGTCAGTCCGAGCTCCTTTTGAAGATCCTCCATCATATTTACGATTTGAGCCTGTATGGATACATCAAGTGCCGATATCGGCTCGTCACAAATAATCAGCTCCGGCTGCACTGCCAACGCCCTTGCTATACCGATCCTCTGCCTCTGTCCGCCGCTGAATTCATGAGGATATCTGTTTGCCTGTTCCCGGCTTAATCCGACCATTGAAAGCAGCTTGAATATGCGTTCCCTGCGCTCATTCCCCTTAGCCAGTTTGTGGATGTCCAGAGGCTCGCCTATGATATCGCTTACAGTCATCCTGGGGTTCAGAGATGCGTATGGATCCTGGAAGATCATCTGCATTCTCTTCCTGACAGGTTTCATGCTCTTGTGAGTGATATCTTCGTCCTCAAAAATAATGCTTCCTGATGTTGGCTCATACAAACGTATAATCGTTCTGCCCGTTGTTGTTTTACCACAACCGCTTTCGCCCACCAGACCCAGTGTTTCGCCTCTGTTTATTTTAAAGCTTACATTGTCTACCGCTTTGACTATCGTGTGAGAACCCCCGAATCCTCCGGAGTTGACGAAAAAATATTTAGTGAGGTTCTTCACATCCAACATTACTTCCGATTTCCTGTCCATCATTTTCCGCCACCTTCCTGTTTGTACAAAAGCCAGCAAGCTGCTCCATGGTCCGCAGTCAGTTTTTCATATGCAGGCTTATGCAGATTGCAGATTTCCATTGCATGAGGGCATCGGGCGGCAAACGGGCATCCTGCCGGCGGGTTGATCATATCAGGCGGTGATCCGTCGACAGGCTTCAGGCGCTCTTTCCCCATGTTCAAGCGCGGGATGCTGTTTAAAAGCCCTACCGTGTACGGGTGCTGCGGGTTGTAGAAAATATCATCCACAAACCCCTGCTCTACAAGTGTACCGCCATACATGACAATGACTCTCTCACAAATATCCGCTACCAGACCAAGGTCATGAGTGATCAGTATAATGGACATATTTATCTTGTCCTTCAAATCCTTCATCAGTTCAATAATTTGAGCCTGAATGGTTACATCCAGAGCTGTTGTCGGCTCATCCGCAATCAGAAGCTTCGGTTCACAGGAAAGGGCCATCGCAATCATCACCCTCTGCCTCATTCCACCGCTGAACTCATGCGGATATTGATGGTAACGTTTTTCAGGACCCGGCATGCCGACAAGCCTGAGCATATCTATTGCTTTTGCCATAGCCTGCTTTTTAGGCATCCTTCTGTTATGCTTCATAATAGCTTCAACAAGCTGATTTCCTATGGTAAAGACAGGATTCAGCGAGGTCATCGGATCCTGAAATATCATTCCTATCTCGCTGCCGCGTATCTTTTGTATCTCTCTTTCCGAAAGGCCAGCCATATCTTTCCCATCAAACAGGATCTCTCCCGCTGAAACCCTGCCGTTTTCCGAAAGCAGCTTCATTACCGAGAGCATGGTGACACTCTTGCCGCTTCCCGACTCTCCTACGATACCGACAGCTTCGCCAAAGCCTATTGAAACGGTGACATCATTTATGGCTGAAACCTGGCCGGCATAAGTCTTAAATACGGTTCTTAAGTTTTTTATTTCAAGAAGTTTTTCCGTCATATTTTAACCTCTTACTTTCTCATTCTAGGATCAAGAGCATCTCTAAGGCCGTCTCCAAACATATTGAAGACAAGCATGGTCATACAAATAGCCAGTGACGGTGAAAGCAGCAGGTAGAAATACGACCGGATTCCACCCAAAGCTTCCGATGCAAGGCTGCCCCAGCTTGGAACAGGTGCATCGACGCCAAGGCCGATAAAGCTTAAAAATGATTCGGTAAATATCGCATCAGGGATCATCAGCATTGTTGTGACAACAATAGGTCCGATACAGTTTGGCAAAAGGTGCCTGAGCAATATCCTGGAGCCGCCTGCTCCAACTGTCCTTGCAGCAGTGACATATTCCTGCTCCTTCAGGCTGAGTATCTGGCCTCTTACTATTCTGGCTGTCGTTATCCAGTAGGTAAGCCCCAGCGCTATATATATGCTGACGAGTCCAGCGCCCGCATCCTTGAAGAAGCCCAGAAACGGAAGCTCAAAAAGACTGTTCAAGGTAGGCTTCAGCACGACCGCCAGAAGGATGATATACAACATGGATGGCACGCCATAAATGATATCGATAATCCTCATCATGATTGTATCAATCCTGCCGCCCAAATATCCGGAGATCCCGCCGTACAAAACACCTATGACCAGGTTGACCAGTGCGGCAACGATACCTATGCTAAGCGATATTCTTGCACCATAAAGTACACGGACCAGCATATCCCTTCCAAGATGGTCGGTACCGAGAAGATGTTGAAGGTTCGGCCTAAGGTCCTCGGAACCACGGATCTGGTCAGAATAACTGTAAGGTATCAGAAACGGTCCGATAATAGCCAAAAGGAAAATAACGGCGATCCCAATCAAACTGATCATGGCGACCTTGTTCCTTCGCAGCCTGCGCCATACATCCTGCCAGTACGTGAGACTGGGCCGTGTATTGACAGCTTCAGTTACAACCTGTCTATTTAGTGGTCTGAAAAGTTCACTGGAAAACTGCATATGCAAGCACCCCTACTTTCTAAGTTTGATCCTGGGATCGATAAAGACATATACAATGTCAACCAGGAAATTCATCATTATCACAAAAGCTGCGTAAAAAATCGTAATCCCCATCATTACCGTATAATCCCTGTTGGAAATACTGGTGACGTAGTATCTGCCAAGACCCGGTATGTTGAATATCCTTTCAACAACAAAGCTCCCTGTAAGGATGGCAGCAATCAGAGGTCCCAGATATGTCACAACCGGTATCAGGGAATTCTTAAGCGCATGCTTGAATATGACCACCTGTTCCGAGAGGCCCTTGGCCCTGGCAGTTCTGATATAGTCCTGCTCAAGTGTTTCAAGCATGCTTGAGCGTACAAGTCTTGCAATAAAAGCCAACGGAAAGAAAGAAAGTGCTATGGCCGGCATGATGGCAGACGCAAAGGTTTTGAAGCCCATTACAGGGAGAATTTTCAATTTTACCGAAAATATATACTGGCCCAGTGTAGCCACAACAAAGCTCGGTATGGTCACACCCAGCGTAGCCAGTATCATCGCGCCGTTGTCCTGCCATTTTCCATTTTTCAATGCAGAAATGATACCAAGCGGTATCCCGATAATCAGGCAAAGAAAGATTGAAAACAGCCCAAGCTTTGCAGAATTAGGAAATTGCTCCGCAATAATGTCATTGACCTTTCTGCCTTCACTTTGCATGGACATCCCGAAGTCCAGCCTGACAACATTTCCAAGCATCTTAAAATATTGCTGGCTCAGCGGAAGATCCAACCCATATTTTGCTTTAATGTTTTCAACAATTTTTGGAGGAAGCGGCTTATCCTTTGTGTAAATACTCCCGGGGATAGATCGCATCAGAAAGAAAGTCAATGTTATTATAATAATTAATGTCAATACTGAATATCCGAACCGCTTGAGTATATAAATGCCCAAAATAAACACACCCCTTAAGTAAGAACCTCTAATTTTTATTCAACATATTGCTATGATCAAATTATAAATAAGCTAGTTTACATAATACAATACGCAGCAACATATTGCAATGATAATGGCACCCATATAGGATTCCAATTATTTCTGTTTTTAGTCAAAGCCGATACCATTGACCCTCAATTGGAAACAATCAGCCGCAGCCCACAAATATGGCGGTTTTACCAATATTTTTCTTAAGAAGAAGTGTGTTAATGCGTTACCTGTAATACCCTGTTTTCCGGACAACAATGAACCTGTATTATCAAGATTACCTTACATATTCAATAGGTTACATAAAACTTATAAATATTTGTACGTATCCTGTGAAAAGCTAATAAAATGGCTTTTAAGCTAAGTTACTGCATTAATGTTATGTCAACATTTTATGTAATTATATAAGCCGTCTCAGATAAAAGTCCCGAGGTTATCAAACCCCACCCGATTTTGCCGTAGTTATTACTCAAATGGCCTGAAAATCAAAACTGCAGCAGAACGAAATCCTGCTGCAGTCCTTTTAAAGTTGGTCACTTATTTAACCGTATATGCATGCATGAAGTATACGAATCCAACCGGCTCTACGATCTGTCCCTTGAGTTTCTTGTTCTCAAGTACATTGAATACATAGTAATAAATTGGAAGTACGCCCATGTCATTCATGAAGATCTCTTCCGCTTTGCGCATTGAATCCATACGAACCTTCTGATCACCGGAGACCTGGGCTGCTTTGACGAGTTTATCGTATTCCGGATTCGCATAATTGATCTTGTTCTGCGAATTATCGGATACGAACATGTCGAGGAAGGTCATGGGATCGTTATAATCTCCAAGCCATCCCATTCTGCAGATCGTGTAATCTTTGTTGGTAGTCTTTTCACTAAGAACCTTCCACTCAACGTTGGAAGCCTTCAATGTAACACCAAGATTCTTCTTCCACTGTTCGATCAAAGCTTCTGCAATGGCCTTATGGCTGGTATTGGTGTTGTAGAAGAGTTCTATATCTGTCGGGAAGCCCTCCCCGCCCGGATATCCGGCATCTGCAAGCAGTTTTTGTGCTTCTGCAACCTGTGGCGTCGGTTTCAGGAAGGCTTTTGTTTCTTCCCTGAAAGTCTTTATTGCGCCGGGAACGCCATAAGGAATAAGTCCTACTGCCGGTACCTGGCCACCCTTGGTTACGTTGTTTACGATATAATCTCTGTCAATTGCAAGAGCGAAAGCTTTTCTTACCCTGACGTCGTCAAATGGTTTTACCTTGTTATTAAAGTAATAGTAGTAGGTTCCAACCTGAGGATATTTTACAAGTTCTCCGCTCTTGGCCAGGTTGCCGATTTCAGCCTGGGGAATCAAACCGTCCACAAAGTCGATTTTCCCGGTTTCATAAGCACTGAGGCATGCAGCATCGTCATCCGTAAGTGTGAAACGGAGGTCCTTGAGTAAAACACTTCCCTTATCCCAGTACGTGTTGCTCTTTGTGAATACAAGTTCTGCATTGTGAGTCCATTTAGCCACTTTGTAAGATCCATTGCCTATGTAAGTCTTCGGACTCTGTGTCCATTTATCACCGTATTTGTCTATGAGGTCCTTACGAACTGGCATATAGGTGGGAGTACGGAGCAAATCAAGGAAATATCCGCATGGAGCATTCAAAGTAACTTTCAGAGTAGCAGCATTAACTGCTTTAATTGCTACGCCAGCGGCTGTTCCCTTCCCGCTGTTGTATTCATTGGCACCTTTAATGTATTGCAGCTGGAAAGCATAAGTCGAAGCTGTCTTCGGGTCCAAGGCCCTCTTCCAGGCATATTCGAAATCTGATGCCTTTACCTGCTTGCCATCGGACCATTTTGCCTTTCTCAGATAGAAAGTATAATTGAGGCCATCCTTGGAAATATCCCACTTGTAAGCAATACCCGGAATTGTCTTCTTATCCTTGCTGATTCTTGTCAATCCTTCAAAGATATGAAGAATGTACGTAGCACCGTCAACCGTTTCATTAAGCTGCGGATCCAGCGTTGCAGGCTCGGAACCGACGACGGCAGTGATTGACGACCGGAATGATGAAGGCTGAGAAAATCCAACCATCATTGGAAATACAATTAAGGCCACCAATAAAATTGCTATTAGTTTCTTGGACATATACAAACCTCCTCTACAATATTGTGCAAATCACCCTGCACTGGTTTTTATTTATGCAATCCGGCAATACCGGTATTTGCCATTTTGAGAAACCTGTTTCAGATTTTGTGATAAAGATGGCATGAACACATATGCCCCGGAGCGATTTCGGCCATTTCCGGTTCAACCTCTTCGCATACTTTCATTGCATACTTGCATCGTGTTCGGAAATGACAGCCGGACGGAGGATTGATCGGACTTGGCACATCACCTTCCAATATGATCCGTTCCCTTTCCCTGCTGGCTTTTGGGTCGGCAATCGGGATTGCCGAAAGCAGTGCCTGTGTATAAGGATGCGCGGGTGATTCGTACAAGTCATTACTGTCTGTTAATTCCACCATTTTCCCGAGATACATCACACCTGTCCTGTTGCTGATGTGCTTAACCATGGAAAGGTCATGGGCAATAAAGAGGTACGTGATACCCAGTAATTTCTGAAGATCTTCCATCATATTTACAATCTGTGCCTGTATCGAAACATCCAGTGCAGAAATAGGTTCGTCACAGACAATAAATTTCGGTTCTGCAGCCAGAGCTCTGGCAATACCTATTCTCTGACGCTGACCCCCGCTGAATTCATGAGGGTAACGGTTTGCATGTCCGGCATTGAGTCCGACAGTTTGAAGGAGTTGATGGACTCTTTCCGCCCTCTCTTCTTTTTTAAATAAATTGTGTATTTCCAGAGGTTCGCTAACGATATCCCCGACTGTCATTCTTGGATTTAGTGATGCATAAGGATCCTGGAATATAATCTGCATATTTTTCCGGATCGGTTTCATCGGAGCTTTTGTAATATTCTCTCCGGCAAAAAAGATCTCTCCGCTCGTGGGCTCATACAGGCGCAATAACGTTCTTCCTGCGGTGGTTTTACCGCAGCCGCTTTCGCCGACAAGCCCCAAGGTTTGTCCTTCATAAATATCAAAGTTGACGCCATCCACAGCGTGAACAAACGACTTTGCTTTTTTGATCAATCCTCCCCCAATGGGAAAATATTTCTTCAGATTACGTACGGACAATAAAGGCGTTGTACCCGACCCCTGCAGATCTGCCTGAGAC
>JAEWQC010000216.1 GCA_023399355.1 Bacillota bacterium
GCCTATTCCAAGCACTGCAACCTTCTTTGTCATCATCTCTTCTTTATACTTTTTCAATTTGTCGTTCACTTTATTTATACCTCCGGATGAAAATGACTAATTTTATTATTTACCACTTGCAATTATACAACATTTCTAGTAGAATTAATATTGCCTCGCGGGAATGGCGGAATTGGCAGACGCGCTAGCTTCAGGTGCTAGAGCTCGCAAGGGTGTGCAGGTTCAAGTCCTGTTTCCCGCACCAAAACGGAACGTTCGAATTTGAACGTTCCGTTTTACTTTGTTCGTACACAAAGTAAAACGTCATTTTCCTATTTATATTATTCATTCTTCTTCTTTTTTTGTTGACCATTCACCAGTTTCGCTCTCTTGAGTTTATCTGTGCCAAAACGCAGTCTGATTGAATCCATAGCCTTTTCAAGTTTCTCTTCCCGTTTATTTCCATCCGGTAATTCTTCATGCAGGTCAAATATTGATAATTGCTCGGTCGCATTCTCCTCAATGTTTCCAAGACCTATTCCAAGAAGCCTGATCGGCCTTTGCCTGTCCCAATGTTCATCAAGCAGGCTTGAACCTGTCCTGTAGATATCCATCGTTAAAAAGGTCGCCGGTATCGACCTCTGTCTCGTGATTGTTCTGAAGTCATCATACCTGATCACGATCGATACGGTTTTACCTCTGAATTCATACCTTCTGGCCTCCTCTCCCACTTCCTCGGCAAGACGAAGCAGTACAGTCCTTGCAAATTCCATATCAAATGTATCTCTCGAAAGTGTTGTCGAGCGGCTGATAGATTTGGTGTCATGCCTGGGATGAGGAGTGACGGGTGACGGGTCCAGTCCTTTTGCAAGCCTGGCCAACTCATCGCCATATTTTCCGAAATTCTTAAGCAGCACTTTCCGATCGATTGCTGACAGATCGCCGATAGTAATGATACCAAGCTCATTTAATCGTTTTTCAGTCTGTTTGCCTATTCCGTACATTTCTCTTACTTTAAGAGGCCACAGTTTCGTTTTTACGTCCTTCTCCCAAAGTTCCGTGATTCCAAGTGGTTTTTTCATTTCCGAGGCCATTTTAGCCAGAAATTTATTCTCTGCGATGCCGATGGAACACCAGAGATCAAGTTCATTTATGATATCGTCCATTATTTTATGCGCAATTTCAACAGGTTCACCGAATAAGCTCCTGCATCCGGTGAGATCAAGCCAAGCTTCATCAATACTGTTCTGTTGCATGACAGGAGTATATCTGGAAAGGATCCTCATTACATCCATCGATTTCTTTTCATAGAATCCATGGGAAGGCGGCACTAGTATAAGTCCAGGGCATAATTTCAAAGCCTCCTGAACGAGCATCGTCGTTTTTATACCAAATGCTCTGGCATCATAATTTGCCGCAAGAATAATACCCGTACGGTTTTTGGGATCTCCGGCAACTGCAGCCGGATGGCCTTTTAATGCCGGATTCCTCGACATTTCACAACTGATGAAGAATGCATTCATATCTACAAGAAAAATGACTCTTGTTGTAGAACGCTCCATGTTACATATCTCCGTCCTTCAGATAGAAAAAGGTTTTCAGGGAGTTGAAATTGTATTTCGAAGACATAATAATCTGCTCTGTACTTCCAACAAACAAAATGCCTTCCTTTCTAAGTGCCTTGTTGAAATTGGTGTAAATTTGAGTTTTCGCCTCTTCTGTGAAATAGATCAGAACATTTCTGCATACAATCAAATCACACCCGGAGGGATAGGCTTCTTTCAGCATATTGTGCTGAGTAAATTCAACCTGATTTTTAACCTCATCGGTTACTGTATAAATACTTCCTTCTTTTTTAAAATACTTGGAAAGATATTCTTTCGGCAGCTTTTCAAGACTTTTTTCGGAATATGCCCCTGCCTTGGCTTTTCTAAGCGCTTCCTTGTCAATATCGGTAGCGATTATTTTGATGTCTTTCAAAGGAACATTTTGATTAAGCACCATTACAAGAGTATAGGGTTCATCGCCTGTAGAACAGGCTGCACTCCATATCTTAAGCTTCTGGGATTTTTTCAGAAGCATCGGAAAAATATCCTTTTTCAGGACTTCCCACTGTTCAGGATTCCTATAGAACTCAGATACGTTGATAGTCAGGTAATTTATAAACTCGTTGTACAGCATCTGATCGAATTTAAGAATCCTTATGTAGTCTTCATACAACTCATAGCCATTCTTCCTGATCAATGAGTCTATCCTTCTCTTCATTTGTTTCTCTTTGTAAAGACTAAGGTTTATATCTGTCAACTTATATACTTCGGTCTTGAAACCTTCATAATCCATGAAGGATCCCCCCTTATTACAATTTATAATACCTCTTAAAGCAACTTCTTCACAAAATCAAGAATGTCCATCTTCCTCTTTTTCCGCTTTATCCATGGGGGTGATGATTGAAAAAATGCAAGACTTTTAGCCTTGCATTTTCTCCGAATCAAAAGTTATAACGTCATTATGATTATTTCTTTTCCTCTTCCAACAGGTCGCCAATCGTATTGCTTAATTCTTCCTTATGCTCAATGGGAGCTTCAACTTCAACAGCAACATCCGTTAAAGCATTTGCCTCATCTCCGGACACTTCGGCGGCAGTTTGTTTGGGGTCGATCGGATTTACATCTTTTATGCTGAGACTGATTTTTTTCGTCTCAGTGTTTACTTCCATAATCCTTGCTTCAACTTCCTGTCCAATCTGAAGAACATCTCCAGGTTTGGCAATTCTTATATTTGATATTTGTGAGATATGCACAAGGCCGTCAAGCCCTTTTTCAAGTTCCACGAATGCTCCAAAAGGCACGAGTCTGACAACGTTTCCCTTGACTACATCTCCTGTCTTGTACTTTTCTGCAGCCTTGAACCATGGATTTTCTTCATCCTTTTTAAGTCCGAGAGAAATTCTCTTTTTGTCTTTGTCGAATTCAAGGACAGTTACTTGTACCTTATCGCCCACTTTCAAAACATCCGAGGGGTGCTTCACCTTTATCCATGAAAGTTCAGACACGTGAACCAGTCCGTCAACGCCTCCAATATCAACAAAAGCACCAAAGTCCATAAGATTCTTTACCACACCGTCGTATTTCTTCCCGATTTCCACAGTACTCCAGAATTCGCCTTCATTTTGCACTCTCTGTTCAGCAAGCAGGATCCTTTGGGAACCGACAATCTTCCTTTTTTGCTTGTTGAATTCAACAATTCTTACCGTTACCGTCTGTCTCAGGTATTCTCCAAGATCCTTGACATACTTTTCAGCTATCTGTGAAGCAGGGATGAACACCCTGACGCCCTTTACACTGGCTACGATACCACCATTAGTGATTTCGACGACCTTACCGGTCACTGGTGTCTTTTTTTCATAGGCCTCCTCAATGAAATCAACGCTCTTCAAGGAGTCTACCTTTTTCTTCGAAAGCATGACATTGCCTTCGCCGTCATTTACCCTGACGATAAATACTTCAATTTCTTCACCAATCTTTATGTTCGCTTCCGGTTTGAAATCAGGATCATCCGTGTACTCACCGACAGGAATGATTCCGTCGGATTTGTAGCCAAGATCGACATAGATTTCAGAGTTGTTGAAGCCGATGATCCTGCCTTTGACAGTTTCACCGCTTTTAAGAGTCACCAAGGAACTCTCAAATGCTTCCATAAAGCTCAGCTCATTCTCCTGTTTATTTAATTCGTCCATTTTCTCAATAACCTCCTTGATTATGCGTTCCGGTGTAGATGCTCCTGCTGTAACTCCCAGCACTTTGATTTCTTTTATGTTTATCGGCGGCAAATCACCGTACGTCTCAATAATATAGGATCGTTCACAATACTTTTTGCTGATTTCGAACAGCTTTTGCGTATTTGAACTGTTCCTGCTGCCAATGATCAGCATGACATCGGATACCCTGGCGATTTTTTCAGCCTCTTCCTGTCTGCTGGTGGTTGCATTACATATTGTATCAAATTTTATTAGGTTTTTGCATTTATCTTTTAATTTATTATATATACCTTCAAATTTATCTTTTGTAATGGTAGTCTGTGCCACCAGACAGCAATTTCCATCCAATTGCGGGAAATCATCGATATCCTCCGGATTGTTGGCAATATATGCCTTATTTGCACACCAACCGTTGATACCCTTGACTTCGGGATGATTGGCGTCCCCCGCTATAATAACTGTAAAACCCTCATTATACTTTTGACTTACCAGTTTATGAATTTTTTTCACATATGGACAAGTTGCATCAATTATTTCCACTTTTAAACGATCAAGTCCAAAATATATATCGGGTGTAACACCATGAGCCCTTATAACAACTTTGGAATTTTCTTCAGCTTCGGTGATATCCGATATTACTTTGACACCTTTGTCCTGTAAATCATTCACAACCTGTTCATTGTGGATGATCGGACCAAGTGTGTATATCGTGTCTGTTGTCTCTTTTAATAGATTATATACCATATTTACAGCATTGTTAACACCAAAACAGAATCCGGCCGAATTGGCTAACAAAATATTCAATTTATACCCTCCGCTAACGAAAAAACTCTTTTCATAATCTCCTTACTGAGTTCTTCGAGTTCTTCCCTGGTATATTTTTCGTCTTTTTTATTTCCTATAATAAATGGATCTCCATACACAACTCTTATCTTCCCGAAAATTTTGTAACCGCCGCTTATATGAGCAGGAATAATTGGCACCCCGGCATTTACCGCAATCATGGCAGCACCGGGTTTTATCTTCGCAGTTTCAATTTTTGCCGGGTCGATTCTTTTTCCGTGAGGAAATATTCCGACGATATTTCCTTCCTGAAGAAGCTTATATACAACTTTAATCGAACCGATATCCCCTGAACCCCTTTTAATCGGGAATGCACCAAGTTTTCTGAATATGTATGCTGCTATCGGGTTTCTGAAAAGCTCTTCTTTCGCCATCCAGTTTATCCATCGTTTCAGCTTGAAGCCCAAAAAAAACATATCAATCATTGTATTATGATTGGCGCAAAAAAGAGCAGACCCTGTCAATGGAACTTTATCAGCATTTACTACTTCTACTCTGAAAAAAAGTCTGAATACAATATTTGCTAAAACGTATGTAAAACCTCTCATCAATTCTCACCATTCATTATTTTTGGTCCGTTCATTTTCACCCGTTGATTCGTGAAAGAATAAGTTCGATTACTTCCTGAGGATTCAAACTCGTCGTATCAATCTCTATTGCGTCATCTGCCTTTGAAAGCGGCGCAAAGGCTCTTGAGCTGTCATTCCTGTCCCTATATTCAATATCGCTCCTGACTTCTTCGAAGCCCGGATGCTCTCTGTTCCTGGCACATAGTTCTTCAAACCTTCTTTTCGCTCTTTCTTCGAGGGACGCAACCAGAAAAAATTTGTATTTTGCATTAGGAAGCACATAAGTACCGATATCTCTGCCATCCATGACAACGTCCATCTCCTGGGCTATTTTTCTCTGCAGTTCGACCAGTTTGATCCTGACTGCCGGAATTACCGCAACATTTGATGCACCGATAGACACCTCCGGAGTACGTATCAATTCGGATACATCCGTCCCGTCCATGAAAATTCTTTGTTCGTTATCTTTATATTCAATTTTTATGTCGATATTTTCAATAAGATTTGCCAAACCTATTGCATCCTTTGTATCCAGACCCGAATTTATGGCTTTTAATGCAACTGTCCTGTACATTGCTCCGGTGTCCAGATACACGATACCCAGGATTTTGGAAATACTTTTGGCAACTGTACTTTTACCAGCACCCGCCGGTCCATCAATCGCAACATTTATCCTAGACAAAAAAATATCCCCCAGTCCGCAGGTACTATTCAAAAAGATCAGGTCTTAAAAGTTTTGCCTGTTTTTGATAAACAAATTTCAGTTCACTATTTTTCTTTCCGGTATTGACGTGCATCAACACCCGTATGCATTTCTGCAGGCTTCCCGGCACATCAATTTCATAGGTACTCATCAGTGCTGTTTCCGTCCATCCGAGCATTCTGGCGGCTACTGCGGGAAATGCAGCACTTAGGTCCTTTGTTACAGAGAAAATGACACTGATGATATCATCCTTTTCAATCCCATTTACCTGTGTCATTGTTTTCAGCAGTTCACCTGTCGCATCAAGTATTTCCTGCTCGGTATCTGCTTCTACCGTTGTTGCACCTCTGATTGCTCTGACCATCAGGACTGCTCACTCCATTCTGCCTTTTGATATTGTTCAATCCTGTTATCCTTCGATCTTCAATGGCTTGAATACAGGTTAGTCATACAACTCTATGGCCTACTCCTATGGCAACTTCATTCAAATGCAGTAAACCGATCCCGAAAAATATGGATACACTTACATGATCCTTGAATCTTGCAATTCCGATCTTACCCCCAACGTTCAATCCCAGCGCCTTGGGCATTATCTGCGAGAGAGCCTCTCTCGTAGCACCGGCTATTGCGCCTTCTTCAACATGGGTATCGCTGATTACACCTTCACGTTTTGAAGATACGACAGCTCGTTCGATAATTTTCATTACCGAGTTTATAAATTCTCCGCCGTAATCCACTGCAGCCGTATGAATACCGATCTTTGCATATTCAGCCTGAAGCAGCTTCTCTTCCTGTCTGTCTGCAGTAAGTGCAATACGTATCGCAGCAGCTGCAATATCTCTGCTGCCGTATTCCCTGCCATTCTCCGTCATAATGCTACCTCTCAAAATTACTTTTATATTATATAGGAATTATGCCATTTGTACAATATGAATCTATGAGCAGCACGGCGAAATCATGAGCCCAGTTTCTTCCTACTCTCTCACCAGAGAGATTTTTTAAATGTCCTTTCGGACATATTCGTTTTTTTCAACCTATTGGCTGCTCGCCTGAAACAAGCCACCGACCTAT
>JAEWQC010000256.1 GCA_023399355.1 Bacillota bacterium
AGCAATTAACCGTTCAAACAATCCAAGCTTTTGGGCGGTTTGTTTGCGGGATACAAAGAAATTGATCGGAAATATTTATTTAGGAAAACAAGACTTTCAAACATGGGAGTTAGGCTATGTTTTTAACGGTAAGTATCAAGGTAATGGTCTTGCTGCCGAAGCTGCAAAAGCCTTGATAAATAATTTGTTTTCAAATTGCAGTGCCCATAGAATTGTCGCCATGTGCAATCCTCTTAATATCGCATCATGGAAACTGCTTGAACGACTAAACATGCGCAGAGAAGGACATCTTGTCAAAAATATTTGGTTTTTTAAAGATGAAAATGATGCCCCTATATGGCAGGATACTTATGAATATGGCATCCTAAGAGAAGAATGGGAAGCTGCAAAATGAAATTTCGCTAAAAAGCTCAAAGTCAACACTATACAAATGCGTTACTTGAACACTATTAACGGATTGCAAATAAAATATATAGATTGACAAAAAGTCATTTTCGTAGTTAAATATGACATAAAGTAACAAAAAAGTATAAAAAGGAGAAGCTACCGGACAAAATATCTAAATGCGGTTATTAAAGGTACAGAATCTTGATATAGGTATAGCTGTCCATGTTTTTAGTAGCAGAAATCTAATGGTCAAAGAAATTGTCACATGCGGAGAATGCGAATTTTATACACTAAATAGCGAAGGAATGGGCATGTGTAAGCATCCAAACGCATTGCCGTTTCCCGGGGTTAATGACTTTTGTTCAAAGGGTGAATATTCTGAAAAAAAGAAGAATTTAATATATAATGAAGCCCTCTTGAAAAGAGTATACGACCAGAGAAGAAGTTAAAGACAAGGACACAAATACCGACCTGCAAGGCAACGGCTATCCTGTTAATAGACAGAGTACGCCTATTCCGGATGACGTACCGCGCAGGAACGAACAGGCCGGGGAATAATGACCAGGTTCTTTTTTCTTTGCAGCCTATTCTCAGAACGGGGATTTTACCCCAGTCATGTCTATTCTGCAATTTCCGGCTTGTCCGAGAATTGGGCATATCAGCAGATACAATCTTTATCCTGAAAATTAACATGCAGATACCAACGCAGAGCACCTCATACAGTTATTATATCTATGCAATGAGAGGGAACCGAAAATCGCAACTGCAACAATTAAAGCCCTCCTTCATTTCTGTGAATACAGAGGAGTTTTTCGTTTTTTCAACCGACTGATAATTTGGTATTTTTATCAAAGCCAATATGCTGATGCCAATAACCGCGGTAGCTACGTCAATAAACATGATGTTATAGATTGGGCCAACAGACATGATTGCCCCGGCAGCAATTGGAGAAACAAACTGAACAACCGACTGAATATATCTCGTTTGGATAAAATCCTTTGGTATGATGATTTTATCGAAACAATAATCGCAGGGACAGAAATTATTATGCTCTGTATACTCAAGATACTCATCTAAAAGGGATAAAAACTCAAATGAGGACTTATATCCAATCCTTTCGGCCAGTCTTTGGTCACTTTCTTCGAGGATTGTTTCAATCTGTTCCGAAAGTCTCTCAAAATTCAGGGAGTTACCCAGCAGTTCTGCCGCAATTTCCTCAAAGCTAGTTTCCGTCACAGGCTCTTCACCCAACTCCGGCAGTACATTTGACCGGCTAATTTTTGCTTTCCCGCATGGCATTAAGCATATCGAGCATTTCCAGTGCATCCTTCTCGGCCAGGCTCAGTGCCGTAATATATCGGTCGGCAGCGCAAACGATATCCTCTTCTTCACCGGGTGTATTGATAACCTCACGAACATTCCTATCTCCTTGATCCAGGCGATTCAGCATGCGCAGAATAGACATCATGGAATAGTGAGCATTTCGAAGAGTGCGGATGATTTTCAGCCTGTTCATCTCTTTTAAACTATATTTTCTGTAACCATTGGAATTCCGCGGTACGAGGATCAAGCCGTTTCTTTCCCAATCACGTAAAACGTCTATCGTGATGCCAAGCATTCCAGCGACTTCAAGTCTGCCGCTATATACAGCGGTTTCATCTGACTTTCCTGCATCCTCTATAATATCCAGCGTGATACAGATTGCTTCTTCGGCCTTTGCCTTTTCTTCCCGAAGATGCTCCAGGTACCTTTGTGTGCGCAGATATGCTCCGCCAATATCATCTGCCGCCGCCGTCTTCACAATTTCATAGACTTCTTGTCTGAGCCTGTCGCTGATAATTTCTGCACGGAAAGCGGTACGCAACAGCCGAAGTTGCTCAAGGTGCCCGTCGTTGAAAATGCGGTATCCGCTTTCTGTTCTAGGGATTACAGGAAGCAGTTTCATCTCCTCATAAAACCGTATGGTATTTGGATGGACGCCGATCAGCTTTGCTATCTGAGATGTTTTATAAGTTTTCAAAAAAACTCCTCCTCCTTTTCCTCCCGTTCTATTCATTATACCATATGCTTTGCACATGGTGCCTTGCGGCTTGATGCGCACTGCACTTCGTTTCGGCGCGGTATAATGTCTGACGACATTATACCTTATTTTTCCTTGCAGCAAATCTTAAATCTTGATATGGAACCCCGACAGAACCTTGCCGGTAAAGGAACGGGGGTTCTCCATGATTTCTTTTGGCGTTCCCTGAGCGATAATTTCACCGCCCTCGCTTCCGCCCTCAGGCC
>JAEWQC010000265.1 GCA_023399355.1 Bacillota bacterium
ATAGGTCGGTGGCTTGTTTCAGGCGAGCAGCCAATAGGTTGAAAAAAACGAATATGTCCGAAAGGACATTTAAAAAATCTCTCTGGTGAGAGAGTAGGAAGAAACTGGGCTCATGATTTCGCCGTGCAGTTGATAAATAGCACTTGACAAAACCCGGCCAGTGCCTTAAAATAGCATATGTCTCTAAAAGAAGCCACATTTGCGGTGGACTTAGCTCAGTCGGTTAGAGCGCCAGGTTGTGGCCCTGGAGGTCGTGGGTTCGATCCCCATAGTTCACCCCAGAAAACGGGAGGCAGCACCAGCTGCCTCTCATTTTCATTTAAAGACAGGGAGAAGATATCTGTCGAAGTGTTTGTGCAGCAATGTATTTGCCTGATTTGATTGTGCAGCAATGTATTTGCCTGATTTGACTTGACAAATCCCAGACCGACCATTATAATTGACTTTGCGTTAATTTATTGGGATGTAGCCAAGCCGGTAAGGCACCAGACTTTGACTCTGGCATTTCGTAGGTTCGAGTCCTGCCATCCCAGCCATTTTGTCATTTCGCGCAAGCGAAATATGACTGAAAGCGAGGGGCCTTATGTCCCTAAGCTTTCGATTTTGGGCCATTAGCTCAGTCGGCTAGAGCATTTGACTTTTAATCAAAGGGTCCCGCGTTCGAGTCGCGGATGGCTCACCAAAACCTTGTGATCATCGGATTGCAAGGTTTTTTGCTATTCTGGAGCAGGCACCTTGATTCGGAATAGGCACCTTGATTTTTTCACTCATGAATAAATTATTATTCGGAGGATTGAGTTTATGGTTAAAAGTCAAAAGGTAATCAGAACATCAGCTCATACGTCGGAAGCTAATTTGGCATCAAACAGGAAGGTTTTTAGTCTGGACAGTATGAAGGAAGGTTTTTTGCTGGAACAGAGCTGTAGAAGCAATACGGAGGCAACCATTCAATACTATCAGAGTAACATTAACCGCTTTATGCGGTATCTCGAGGAAAATGACCTGGAATTCACCACAGAAAGCATTTCTAGAGATCAAATCAAGAAATATATTCTATATCTGAAGAAGTCAAAAAAGTGGAAAGATACGGAAAATATAGAATCTGAGAATGTCTTGTCTTCCATATCCGTGCAAACCTACATCAGAGCTATAAAAGCCTGGATCAGTTGGATGGAGGAAGAAGGCTATGTTGAAGGGCCGGTTTCATCAGGGATTAAGCTGCCCAAAGCTGTTAAAAGTGTCATTGAAATATTAACCGAAGATGAGATTAATACTATTGCCAAATTCCTCGATGGGAAAAAGCAGAATAAACTAAGGGACATACTAATTGTAATGCTTTTTTTAGAGTGCGGCTTGCGTCTGGATGAGCTGACAAAGCTGAAATTCAAAAGTGTCCAATTAAGCCAGAATTCATTAACTGTTCTGGGTAAAGGGCAAAAAGAGCGAATCGTCAGTTATGGAGTAAATCTTCAAAAGCTTATATATAAATATATAAACAGGGAAAGACCTGCACCATACTCCTCAAAAGTTGATGCTTTGTTCCTATTAAGCGACGGAAAAGCTATCACTCAAAGTACTGTCAAACAGCTTTTCAAAAGAATGAAGCGAAAGACTGGTATCGAGAAATTGCATCCCCACCTGTTACGGCATACCTACTGTACCATGTATCTGGCCAGGGGCGGGGACATTTTCAGCCTCAAGCAATCAACCGGTCATGAGAGTTTCGAAATCCTCAACAATTATGTTCATTTGGCAAGCACACTAATCAATATTAAAACTAAGAGCTTATCGCTGCTCGATAACATGAAAATTAAAATATAAGAAGGCAAGAAAATGTTTTTACAATCGAAATATTTTCTATGATCCGATGCGTTATAGTTTTGAAGAAATTCAAGTTTTGTTATTAAAAAGGGATTCGACAATGAAGAAATTATAAATGTATTGTTATTGCATATAATCTATAAAAATTTTTGAAGGAGATGATAATTTGTTTTTCAATCTATATGAGGAAAGGTACAAAAAAATGGGACTAACTGACTTTAGGCTAAAAAATCTTGACGACATAGAGGCTATTTATAATGTTAATTGCCGTTATATTGATGGCGTAGAGAGACTACAAGCAACAAGCCGGACTTTCAGGCGGTTTTTGCTTAACTTTTATAACGGCTGGGGACTTGAGGCAAGGGAAACAATAAGACCAATATCAGTAAAATACCTTAAGGATAAGGTTAACGGCGTTTATTTGCGATTTGACTACTGGATGTATGGCGAAAGACACTGGCTTCATGTTAAAAATGAGAACACTTGGTACTAGGTAAAAAAGTTAAGGCTATAGTTGCTAAAAATTTGGACGCTACAGCCTTAACTTATATTCTATGTCACATTTCTTCACATACTTCAATACCGAGTAAATACAAGCCAGTTTTAAGCGTTTTGCAGACAGCTACCGTTAGGCATAGACGTGCATATTTGAAATCATCCTCAGCCTTTAAGACGGAATGCATATTGTAGAATTTGTTGAATGACCGCGAAAGCTCAGCAATATACCTTGTTAAAACACAAGGCTCATTTTTTTGTGCGGCTTCTTTAATAGCATCTTTGAAACCTTCCAGAAGTTTTATAAGCGAATATTCTTCCTTACTGTTCAGCAAGCCGTAATTAATGGCAGTACTCATTTCGCAAGCCTTCCTTAAAATGCTTTTGGCACGTGCATAAGTATATAGAACATATGGGGCAGAATCGCCGTCAAAATTCAGGGTTTCTTCCCAAGAAAAAACAATATCCCGTTCGCGGCTATTCTTTAGGAAAGCATAAACGACCGCACCGATCCCGACTTTTTTTGCGACTTCTTCTTTGCTACTCAGATTCGGACTATTCTCTTCGATTTTTGCCATGCTTCTGCTGATCGATTCATTCAGGACATCTTCCAGGAATACAACATCCCCTTTCCTTGTAGCCAGTTTCCTGTCTGCAAATCTGACCAGACCAAAACCTACATGGACACAATCCTTATACCATTCAAAGCCTGCTAACTGCAATACCTTGAAAACTTGCTGGAAGTGAAGGGCTTGAGGCGTTCCAACGACATATATGCATTTTGCAAAGTCGTAGGTCCGTTTGCGGTAAATTGCTGCAGCCAGATCCCTGGTTGAGTAGATGGATGCGCCATCGGACTTGAGTATCAGGCATGCAGGCAAATTATATTCTTGGAGATCAATAATCTTCGCATCATTACTATCTTTGAGAAGGCCTTTTTGATCAAGAATGGATATCACCTCTGCCATTTTGTCGCTGTAGAAACTTTCACCATTAAATGAATCAAAAGTAATGTCCAGCATGCCATATATTTTATTAAACTCAAGCATGCTTAATTCAGTGAAACGCTTCCATAACCCGACTGCAAAAGGATCATTTTCTTCAAGCTTCTTAAAGTAACCCCTTGCTTCGTCTTCCAATGTTGGATCGTTTTTTGACTCTTCATGAAAACGGACATAAATCCGTAGAAGTTCTTTGATCAGTTCTGCTTGCAAGCGGCCTTCATCGCCCCATCTGGTAAATGCGGATATTAGTTTACCGAATTGCGTTCCCCAATCACCCAAGTGGTTGATTTTCACTGTATGATAGCCTAAATATCTGTATATTTTCTCCAATGAATTCCCAATGACTGTTGAACATAAGTGCCCAACATGAAATGGTTTTGCAATATTAGGCGAAGAGAATTCTACGAGGATGGGTTTCCCGCCTCCCATATCAGATGAACCATAATTCTCCGAATTGGCGATCTCCTTCAAGATAAATTCTGCATAATACTCTTTGCTTATGAAAAAGTTCAGATATCCACCAATAGCTTCAACTTTTTTAATTATCGTGCTGCTGGTTATTTTTGAAACTAACTCAGAAGCAATTGCTTGGGGTGCTTTCCTCATTGTTTTGGCTAATTGAAAGCAGGGGAAGGCATAATCGCCCAACTCTGGATTTGGAGGAATTTCAATCAGGTTAAAAACCTCAGCCACATCCATATTAATCATGTTGGAAATTGTAACAGCCAATTCTTCTTTAAAATTCATCTTTGTTATCTCCTTCCGAATCAATAAAAAAACTCCGGTCTCTGAAAAGAGACGGAGTATTCCGCGGTACCACTCTAGTTGCCGGATCGTCAGGTTATTCCGGACGATGGCCTCTTAAAAACCTTTATCGCAGGCATACGTTCTCCATACTGTTATTTCAAGAGAATACTTGCAGGCTCTTTTCCCGATGGATTATTCTCAGGCTTGCACCAGTCCCTGATTCGCTGAAATAATTGTATATCGGTACTTCTCCCGGTCATCGAATTGCCTATATTAAGTTAAATTTATTCCATTCTATTTCGTTTTCAATAATATGTCAATTTAAATTGTGATTTTATTGTTTCTATCAAGGGAAATTCTTATGCCTTGACTCATTGTAGCCGAATACGTTTCGGTATTTACTTTTGTTTTAATTTCTTTATCATATTTACATAGTCTTCAATTTTAAGCTTATCCTCTTCGGACAAAGATGATATATCGATTAGGTCTTTGCTGTTAACGTCTTTATTGCACTCTCTGTGTTCTGACCTACATAGAAGCCAGTCTAGTGAAACATTATAGAAATCTGCTATTTTTACGAGTGAAATAGGGTCTTTGGGAAACCTGTCATCTGACTCATAAAAAGAAATGGCTCGTTGTGTTATTCCCAATGCCTTAGCCAAGTCTTTTTGTAAAAGGCTTTTTTCTTCTCTTAATTGTTGTAATCTTTGCCCAAATGTCACATTAACAGCTCCCTAAAATCATTTATACCATTTTACCATTATGGAATTTGAGAAGCAATAAAAGATAGTACAAATAGTTCTAAAATTATTTTTGACATAGTACAATACGTGCTGTATAATGTAAAACATAGAACAAAACGTACTAAACTTTATAGGAGGAAGAACAGTATGAGCAGAATTTTGGAAAGAAACCTAACAGCAGAGGAATGTGGAAAAATTCGAGCATTGAGGGAGGTTAAAGGCATTGGACTTACTGAGTTTGCGAAAAAAATTAAAATTTCGCCTACGTACTTATCACGAATCGAAATGGCAGAAAGATGCAGCCCCAGCTACAAGATTCTTAAAAGTATAGCGCTTGGGCTTGGAGTTGAAGTGAAGGATATATGCTCAGAGAACAATGAAATGCAAGATGAAAGCCTTTCGTTTGATGCAGTTTTTCTAAGTAACAAAATTGAGGTGGAAGGGGTCGAACTGAGTGATTGTAAAAAAATTGAGGTTTATAAGATATTGAAAGTAATGCTGGACCCCAAACTTACAAATGCAAAAAAGCTAGAGCTGATAATTCCGTACATTTATACTCAACTTGTGCCTGTCCGGTAATAGTAAAGTACCCTGGAGTGTTTTCCTATTTCGAAAGCACTCCAGGGGAATTCTAAATTGAAAGTGTTTCATCTGCCAGTCAACAGAACGTAATTTCGTCTGGTAACAAAACCAAGGTATCCTTTATGAGTGCCTTGAATTGATATTATGAAAGGAGTTGGGGTTAGTTTGACATATGTTATTTTTATTCGTAATGGTTATGACTATGAAGGGAATGAAGTGGTAAATGGAACTGTGATTGAGGTAGACAATGAGAATGACGAATTTATTACATGGTACACAGATAATACCAAGTGCGAAAATGTCTTCATTGTTCATGGCCCAGTAAGCACCCTGGAAAAGTACAAATGCCAGATGGTTTTGTCATCAAAGGAGATAGAACTTACTCCTTTCTAAAACCATAATATTGCCTGATGGAGAGTTTCTTGAAACATAGGGAGATTAAGATGATAAAAATGAATAACGCGCTAACTTTCAGCTTTTCGCGAGTTAGGCTGCTTTACACGTGCCTAAGATGCTACTATTTTTCTTATTATGCTTCAAATAATGGTTGGAGACAAGATGCCGCTCTACGTACAAAGCTAATTTACAGGCTAAAGAAGCTGCAACCGCTAAACGCACTAGTGGGTGAATCCATACACAGGTCGATCAAGGAAATTATCTTAAATCCAGATTTAGGGATAATCGATTTTAAGAGAAGTATAAATCGAAAAATCAAGGATATGTACCGAAAGTCATTATCTCAAAAAGATCAGTGGATCGAGAACCCGCGGCTTTTCACAATGATTCATGAGATTTATTATGACAGTGAAATATCGCTGGAAGTACAACAGAAAGTGATTGACAAGATTGATAATTGCAGTAATAACCTGAAAAAAAGCAAGAGTTACGCAGAACTCATCGACAATGATAGTATTCTTTCAATTGATGATCTTGCAGAAGTACAGTTTGACGGGTTTAAGACTTTTGTTAAGGTTGATGCTCTTTATGAAAAGGAAGGGCGTCTGGTCATTATTGACTGGAAAACCGGTAATCCGAGTGAAAGCGACTTGGAACAGGAGCTGTTATATGCTTACTTTGTTAGTAAGCTTTATAATGTATCCATAGAGCAAGTTGAGGCTAGATTAGAATATTTGTGTGATGGGGACTGCACCGTTTATAATTTTAACCACAAAGATATGGAATTTGCTGAAGAGATTTTAAGAAATGGAATTGCAGATATTCAAAGCTGTTTGAGCAACTCCGAAAAAGGCTTACCATACCCGGAAGCTTATTACAGGCAAAACAAGTCGTCAAAATGTAGATTTTGTAATTACAGAGAAATATGTTTTGGTGGAACATTCCCGTCGAAAGATAATTCCGAGCAGCAAAAAAGTACAGCTTTGATCCTGGTCTAGGATTGGAGAGTCCACCATAATCTATGCATACTATTCAAATCGATGATGTATTTTTCACAAGTCGCTTGATATGACTACTTCTCACATACTCTAAAATACTTGCAAGAAAAAATGAAACCACAATTCTGGTGCTTTCTTCAATACCTAAAACAAAATGAAATTCACAATTGTGTAAAGGGGGAGCTTTTATGAGCTTTGCAGCCATTTGGCTTGATAGGTTAGAAATACTATCTCAGGAGTTTATTACGGAATTTGAGAATCAACGTGCAAAGTTATCTCATGTGGATAAGATGCAACAAGCAGTGCTACATGAACTGGAAAAAGCGGATCTTGAGATTACTGATGGGCATTGGTATGCAAAAAGAATACAGGAACTTCGCCTGGAAAGGAGGAACATAAAAAATGAATATATGTTAAGCCAGAAAACAAGCTCACTTTTACATGAAGAAATTCAAACTAAACTTGTCCGTATTAAAAAAGGTCTGGAAGATAGAAAGCGTATGTGTAAACAGCCTGCTAACAACGGTTTATGGTAGACCTCAGCAGAAATAACAGGAGATTAAGAATAAGAGAAGGATACAGATGTTATGATTAGGCTGTTGAAAAACTGACTTTTAAGTACCTATTGTTAAAAATCTTATTCAAATTACTATAATGATTTATGTCAACATCAAGGTATAGCGATGTTTATTAAAGTGTTACCTTTTAATGAATTATGGTTAATGCCATATAACTTATATTATATTTGCATGGACAGCCAAGTAAAGGGATTTCATAAGGGAGCGTTCTGTTCTGCCATTCCTAGATCCCTCAATTCCCTTAATTTCTGTCAGATTCTATCACGGATAATCTCTTTGGAGAATATCCTGATTTCTTTTGTTTAAAAGGCAGTAGCCTCATTTCTACTCTTCAGAGCCGCAGCCAGCTCATTCAGGTCCTTCCCTTTTAGAGCTCCTTCTAACAGTTCTGGCAGAAGTGCGGGAGTGCAAGCGAAACAAGGTATACCAATCTGATTGATCCTGCGGGCTAAGTTCTCATCATAGCCCGGTGTTCCCTTGTCCGATAGGGCTAGAAGGCAGATCACCTTCATGCCTGATTCATGTATATCCTCCATCCTTTTGACAAGGGAGGCCTGGTTTCCTCCTTCATACAGATCAGAAATCAGGATAAACAATGTCTTGGCAGGGTCTGTCACAAACTGCTGGCAGTATGCCACCGATTTGTTGATGTCAGTACCCCCACCCAACTGGATTCCAAACAACATATCTACAGGGTCGTTATCATACTTTTCACTCAAGTCAACTATCTCTGTATCAAAGGCCACAATCCTTGTGTTTAGCGCAGCCATGCTGGCGAAGATGGACCCTGCTATGGACCCGCTTCTATGGTTTTTCCCTAATATTTTGTCCTCCGGCAAGCCTGTCCTAAAGTAACAATTTTTTAGAACATCAAAAATAACACTTGAATATGATATTATAGGATATTATGATATATCTTGTAATAATTTGGTTCTATTGGGGGAGTCAGTTACATCAAGGTATTAAACTAGTGAAAGAAGGTCTGCTTGTTGGAACTCGAAAATTACCAATCAGAATATGCTAGATACGCAAATGAATGTAAAAGTAATTCATGTACTCCTTGCACGGATTTTTCAATTTTAGTTGACAAAAGTAATATGATGAACATGATTTACTTTGTGCTGCTTATAAAAGCATTTAAAAAGCAATATGGAGAATATGATTTCATTGGTAAAATAAAGCCAAAGGGAAAAGTAGATAATGGTGACTGGGGAAGAATTTCAGCATATTTATCTTGCTTTCGACAAGAGGATGTTTTTACAAGCAAGAAAATATTTTTCACTGGTACTGGTGGTTATAAATATCAAGGTATACAAGCTACTATTAGTTACGGCCGAATTATGCCTCTAATTCCGATTAGCTCCTCTACTTTAACTTTTCTATCAAAACAGGTAGAGCAAGTGTTCGGCTCATCGCTTTCTGAAAGAAATGAGCCAAAGCCAAAGAACTCTGTGGAAAATGTAATTTACCGAGCTTGTTTGAATTATCTTTTAAGCGGATCTAGCGAAGTAAGAAGCAAAGACTTCATGCAGCTTATTAATAAGCGGAACGAAAAATTTTGTTCTGAGGAGTTTTTTAGCAAAATCAAAGACATGTCTGTTTTAGCCTTTTTGATTTACTGTGCTCATGATAGAACAAACCTTATAGAAGGGATTGAATATATTAAAAGCACCGCATATCCAGATAATGCGAAATATAATAATGCCGCATTCAAGGTAGCCGGTATTTGTCCTGAGGATACCAACGATGAGGATATCTTAATCAATGCTATGGATATGGCTGATGGATTGCTTCAATTAATTGAAAATATTGTTTTCCATGCAGGTGAAGGCGATGAAAATTCCAAAGATGGAACCGGATTCTTGAGTTTCCGTATATATAAAAACCAGACCAAGTCATGGAGTGAATATCTACCAAAGCAATATAAACAGTATTTTCAAGGACATGATAATCGTGTTCAACCAAATAAATATACAAAATCCGGATATAATAAGCAAGAATCAATATCAAGCTTAAATCTATTCGACGAATATAATAAAAAAGGTTTATCTTCTCTTTCATTAGAAGAAATCACTATTCATAAAGATAACCTATCTAAAATTGATGAACGAAGGAAGATACGTTGTGAAATGACTTCCTTTTATCTGGAAGTAAAGTTGGTAGATAATTCTGGGAAGAATATGTGCGAGGAGTTTTCTAAAAAGCTGAGAAAAGATGGAGATATCAGCTTTTTAGGCGAAAAGGTAAAAGTTAGCACTTTTTTTGACCCACAGGGTAATGAGCTTAATGAGTGGAGCAAGTACACAAGAAACGCAGATAATGTTGTTCATCACTACGGACTCCAGCTTTTTGATGCACTTGTGCAAAGTCTTGGTGGCTGTTTTATTGCCCAAAGCATTTCGAAAGATGAAAAACCAGATAAAACAAATAACTTTTATTCCACTAGCGGAGACGGGTTACCAGATAAATCCGACGAATATTTCCCAGGTACGCAATATACAGTACTCTTCCCCTTTAATAAACGTGAACGCAATGAATATTCATTCATAAATACGACTGCAAAATATTCTCTCCCACAAACAGAGTATTCTATTATAGATAAGGCGAGAAGCAGGAGAATAAAGTCTTTTACCACACAACTCATTAAGCAGTTTATATACAACAACCAAAAGGAAAAAATGAGTATCATCAATAAATTATATAACTCCCTTAATGGCTGCGAGAGTAAAAATTGCATAATAGTCTTTGATGCCTTTGATTTACATTTTAGTAACCTAGAATTGTTTGCGAAAGCATTAATGAAGTATATAGCGCAAAAAAAGGGCGATGAGTTAAATTTTGCTATAATTAATTGCGAAGATAACACATTTAAACAACTAATTCGTATTTTTGCGGTTTTCTACGATAGAACAGGAAATAATCACTTCATGGAGAAAGTGCAATTATATCTTTCTGGTATAAATAGTAAGGATGAGTTTCTTTTAGCAGGGTCTAACTTGAAATCCACTATTGTAGCTCAAATAAAACTTGATGTTGCTCGAGGGATTACACGTGAAACGGGTTCAGGAACAATTTCATTTTTAATAGATATGCTAGAAAGAAGACCTGGACAAGGAAAAATGGGAGGAGAGATCCAGTTCGTACCATTCGATCTTCTCATTAAGAATAATGGCATGTCCAACTTCGATAAGAATATATCCGAAGTCCTGAATGCTGATATTCAGATGTGTGGCCCAGGATGTAAAATATCACCTAGTCATATGCGTATTGGTTCAAAAATACATATAGATTCCTTTTATGAAGCAGAGATGCTATTTAGTAACAATTATTACACAAGCCGATTTGCTTGGTTGCTTGGAAAAAAAATAAATGAAATGATAGAACTTAAAAAATTGCAGAAACCAACTGAAAAAAGACCTTTTTTATTTGTTGGTTACGAAACCTATTCTGAAATGCTGTTACGTGATTTACGAAGACTTTTTGAATACTCTGATTATTGTATCTTCGAATACGGAACACAGGATATGATAGAAGGTGAGAAGAATCCTGATAGATTTCGCCACACTAAATGCTTCAATAAACAAAAGAACTTTTGGGTGATTTTTATAGTTCCCATCAATTCTACACTCAGTACTTTTAATAAACTTGAAGCAGAGTTTGTACGGGAGTTGAAACGAAATAAAATAGATACCTGGCAAACTGCTGCATATTTGGGAGTCATTCAAAACCGACATCAAGATACTAAAGAATTAAACATTAATGAAAAGATTTTTTTTAAAAACGCAGATCCAATAGACCGCTCGATAATAAGTAAGTTTCTTAAAAATGAGGAAGAAGAACTTCAAAAAGTACACTATCTGTTTTGCACGCTCTCCAATTGGAGTAACCCACTATTATGCAAACAATGTTATCCACCTAGATATATAGATGAGAAACCATTAATTGAAACAGATAAGACTTCAGTTATACCAACACAAATGCTTGGACTGAAGGATGCTATTATAAAAGAATGCAACTCTGGCAACAACTACAAAACAAAGGGGTTAGTGGATGAGTTACGTGGTCATGTAATGTATGGCCACAGATATAGAGGTCTACATCATTATCAGTATTATATAAAAACTGAAGATTTTTTCAGTGCAGTAAATGAGAATAAGGATAAAAATGGCGAATCCAGACTAGCCATTTGGCTCAAAGAAGTTAGAGAAAAAATCACGTATACCGGCGAGTTACACTATGATATTATCGTTTACCCAAAACATAATAGCAGTGCCTCTTTTGTGAAATTAGTTAACGATGTCGTTTTTAGCGGAGCGTCTCTTGTTATTGGTATCGACGCTGGAAAAGAATATCGAGATAACTTTATAGCCAAACATAATGATTTAAGCAGTATATATAATAATCTCAAAAAGCGGAAATGTTCCGCTGAGATTAACATCCATTTCGTGGATGATACAATTATCCATGGAAATAATTTCTTGCGAATACGGTCCCTCGTTTATTCTCTTTTTCCTAATGATGCTTTTCGAGATGATATTATTAAGATTAATGTATTCAAATCCATAATTCTTTTACTTAATAGAAACTCTACTGACAGCATTATGAATTATACAATAAAACAAGAGGATTTTCATGCCTATCTCAATTTGTCGATTTCGTCACTTCGGATACATGACGATGCTTGCATTTTATGCCGTGAAGTATACGAGAATGACCTTTTGGGGAAACGCGCCGCCTCGAATGCATTGAATAAGCGTTTTATTAGTAAAAGAGATGCTGTCAGTAAGAAGGACTTAAATACACCTAACAGTCCAGAAGAGGAAAAGAGAGGGTTTTTAAGGCTGTTATGTACTCATAACCTAAACGAAGTGTATAGCGCCCTTAAGGTAAAGAAGAATGATAGTGAGAAAGTATTTGAGGCATTAGTCAGTACAATTTGTACTGAGCTTCGGAAGGCAAATCAAGCAATTCATTTGGATCTACTAATTTCATATATATCTATTGCTAGCAGCCCATTTATTTCTTTTAGAAAATCAAGCCGCGAGGCAGCATTTAAGTTAATAATTATATTACTTGAAGTGCTGCTCGATAATGATGATAATACTGAGAGCATAAAGGATTTAGTAAATATAATAGAAAAAACCATTCTCACCCCAGAACATAAAGAGTGCCTTATAAAAGCGTTAATGAAGCAAAGCGTACTCCTGAAATCTAGTTTCATTATAAGGCAAGAAAATATAATAAGAATATTACAAGTTTCGCAGAGTGCAGAATTTTTGGAATACTATCTTTATAATGTGAAAAGGCTTATATCCACTGGTACAGATGAGGCAAAGGCAATGTTTTTAGAATTTTTGCTACTTTATGGTTACGAGTATGATGGAAAAAGACCTGGATTTAGATTAGGTAATACACTCGAGGAGAATTTTCTAAAAACCATTGGAGATAGAGCAGACAAAATACGTGAAACTTTGAATGAGTTTTTACATAATCTCTATATTGAAAACACACAAATTTTATATGACGCATTCAAGGATTTATCCAAAAGCGATAGTAACAAAGCTCCATATTTTTTGGAGAATTATAAAAGAATCCTTAAATGGAATGAGGAAAATGAAAACGAGATTTCAGAGAGACTAGTGATATTAAAAGAGAATATAGACAATGGGAAAACAGATGATGTATTTGAATACTTTTCAAATCTAGCAGATAGTATTTCCAAATTATTGGAAATAAATCATGAGGAAGATTCACATAACTGCCCTGAACTTTACTTTTTAAGTGAATGCAAAGAAGATGTTCTTGAGATTAATGATAATCCTGATAATCCTATAGTTAGAGCCGTTGCACGGTCTGTTCTAGATTGTTTTGCAAAGAGCAGAAATGCTAATCTCAGAGATGAGACCATTGATAGTTTGCAAATTCTTCTTAATAACAAGAAGAATTTTGTACTATCAACATATAGGATATCTGAAGATAAGAATATATATTTTATAAAAATTGGTAATAATGGTACTAATGGTGATATTATACATATTGCAATTTGTTTTAAGAAAGGATTTTCTGAATATAAAAAACTGAGAGCTCTTCGATATGTTTTGGTATTTAGAAATCAAATACGAAAAAAGGTAGATGGTAATTTCTCAAATGACCTTCTGGCTAAGGCATTGCGTAATATGAAGATGACAAAACAACTACAAAAGGCGCGGGCATCATTTCATAATGCCACAGATAAAGAAGAGCTGGTTTTTAATGGTATTAATGCAGATTTATATAATCCTGCATATTTTGCAGTATGTGCTTATTTAAACAAGGAAGATATACGTGATATGGGATACACCGTTGATCAAGCATTGTATGCCTATTTCGTTAATTCAACACTCGGACGCGTAAACATTAAGCTCTTGGCTAATGGTGATATGGGAGAGGAAGCAGATGTTAAGGATGCAATTAATCAGAACGATACTGATGAACAGAAAAGAAATGGAGAAAACGAGTTAATAAAAACTCTTTCCCGAAAGCTTTCATCTGTTATACAAATACCGAGTAAAGAAATGGTGAAATTCAAGAAAGCTGATTATTTTGTAGATGAAAACCGAGATAAACTAGAGGAGTTTTTCAATATTGAGTTTAGTAATTATCAGCTAAATAGAAACCAAGTTGGAAAGGTACCTCAGTTTAACTATTTGGTTGCTTTTATTGCTGAATTAATCATTAATGTTACAAAAAATGATACGGGAGCAAAAGAAGTATCTTTTGAAACAGATGACAACGGATATTTTTGGGTGATCAATCAAGTTAAAAATACTTTTAGTATGGATAAAATAGTTGAAGGGCTTCATAGAAAAGGAAAAGGAATTTCTTTAGCAACTATTTGCGGCTTTTTCGATTACTTTTACAAGACAGAAGAAAGTGAAATAACCGGACGAGTAAAAATTTATCATAAAGATGGATATTTGCATATAGGATTGCCATTATTTCAAAAAAAAAGGAGGATAAAAAAATGACTTTTTATTTGATTGAGGATTGGGAGGGTGCTAGAAAAAGGATACTGAAAAGTATCAATTCGTGGGATGGCCAGAATTGTTTCTGGATTAACACGAGTGGTAATGCACTAGATAACGCATCGAATGAGACTGTGAACTATGAGAATCCACTGCCAAATTTATTTGTGCATAATATTGTCGGATTAATTAATGACGATAGTATATTTTTAGTTGACCTTGCCCTTAATCAGAATGAACGGGACGCTGTTGAAGAAAAATATGATAAAGAAAGACCCGGTGCAGTATTTACAGCATACACCGCTGCCTCAATAATAAGAGTTCTTAAGGAAAATAATACACATGCAAAAATTAAAGTAATTTCATCTGTCGACAAGATAAAAGAAGGCTGGGAGGTATCACTATCTGAAATAACAAATGAAGACTGGTTTAATACAATACATTTCATACCGTCCTCAAAGGTTGCCAAAGCTCATTTATATGATGCAGTGAAAAGAGAATTACTTTGCAATTAATAAAAGTCTTTATAGATTTATATGGGGGTTATGATGCATATTCAGTATAATGATGATGAAAATGTATGCTTGGTTTGCAATTGGGATTTTTTTCATGATATTGAGGTAGAAAAGAGGAAAGGGCTACAAGAGTTACTTATAAAGACTGACGAATGCCATCACTATACTACTCTTGAAGGTTTTTGGAAAATACTAGAGTCGGAAACCTTTCGTGCGACACATGTTCGTTTTTCAAATGACAATCAGGAATATTATCAAGGTGAAGAAATAATAAAAAGTATAGTTGGACCTGATAATGTTAAGGTGGAAAACTATTATGTAATATGTTTCTGTTCAGATGGAAATTTACTTAGCCAATGGAGAGAATATGGCAAAGTTGGCGTTTCCATAAAAATGGACTTTAGTCGACATTCAGTGTTTACCCTATTAAACAATATTCCTAATGACCCAAAAACAAGTATTCATCCTGGAAAACAGGCTTATTCTTTGCCGATCAAGGTGCTATACACAAATTCGGATGATGTTAATCAAAAGCTTCATGTGGAAGGAATAAAGAATACAATTACCGTAAAGGACTTAATGGGATATTATAAGAAAACATCCTTTGAGATACCAAAACGTCAACAGATGCGTACACTCATTCCTTATATTAAGAATAGTGCTTTTGCTGAGGAACTAGAATCAAGACTTCTTTTCACTTTACCAATTGGAGATGAAAAGGATTATGTTTTCTACCTAAACACCAACAATTATCAAAAACCATATTTTTCTGTAAAATACGGCGATACTAAAGAGCACTCGGTAGAATGTACATATGTTGACATCGGAAAAAATATGGATTCTCCTATTAAAGTTGCCATTGAAGCTGCAGTAAATCAATTTAATGTTGTCTATTCATCCACTGTTTGTGTTAATAGCAATGATGATTCTGATTGTATATTTATTTCCGATGGAATACACCAGAAAGAACTCCTTTTCGGTATTGAAAAAGAATTCAAACAAATATCCGTACCCACGCCACATATATGGTGTGATGGTCATTGGCCTATTCGGTCCATTATGGTCGGTCCTACTCCAGATAAAGAAATAATTAGGGAAAGTATTGAACATTATTGTAAAAACCATTATTGGCTTAAGAATGTCAAGGTTGAGACCACAAAGACCCCTTACAGAGAAAAACGAATTATGCAAAGTTCAACTCATATTTAAGTTGGACACAATTTATTTTATAACTATGAGGTAGGTTAAAATTCGAATTGAGCCTGCTCTTAGCGAACAATGGAGAGAATCTGATAAACTTGAGGTTTAATCGCCCAAATAGCTTCCCCGCTTTCAAAAAACACAGTATATGGATCCGAAATGACTTAAACTCAAGTGTTTTTCGACGACTCAGATTGTATATCATGCTTTAATAACACTATTTCCTTTATGTTCCTTCACAACCAGCAGCTTTTTGAAGTTTGACATATCTCGATCCTGATGACTTATTAGGATAATATTCTGGACTTCATCAAGTCCCTTTGCGACGAAATCAATAGCCTTAGTACGTGCGTCCGGATCCATTCCGTCAAATACCTCATCGCAAAATAAATAACTGCTCTCCGCTCCAGTTTGTGCGTTCAGGTATTCCCTATAAGCAAGAGCGAAAATGAACCGGACTTTCGCCTGTTCTCCACCGCTTAGATATTCATACTCTCTGCCATCAAGTTCCGCAAAAGGGCGACGGTCAACAAAAGAAAAAACCAGTCTTGTAGCCGCATTGAAAAACTGTTTTTTGAACATACCTGTAAGGGGTACGATATTATCGCAGACCAGATCGCAGACATAATTTGCAAACTCTGATTTTATTTGAGTTTTTGATTTTTTTAGTTCACTTGCAAAGGTGTCAAGAGAACGTTCATCTGTTTCAGCTAAAACCAAAGCCTCTTTAGTATCTCTTATTTGGGCATTGAGGCTTTCGATTTCCCTAAGTATATTGCTTTCTCCTGATTTGGCGTCAATGTAATCTGAGTAACTTAAAAACCCATTTATCTCGGCTCGCCTCTGCTCTTTTAACGCGATTTGTTCATTTATTCTTGCAACCTCATAATTAACATTGTTATTTTCTATGACGGCTATTTTCATGTCAAAGTATGAAACATCCGGAGGATTATACACGGGTAACTCGACATACCATCCATGAATCGTATCATCGGAAATAATCTCACTCTTATTTTCAATAAGGGTTGGTTTGCCATCCTCAAAGCTATTTCTATGAAATGTGCTGGTAAATTCCTTTTGGGCTTATTTTTGGGCGTATAACACCCAATATTTTCGTCTTTCGGTTTTTTTACAGCGTTTGCCCTAATGCTTTTTTTCTGCGTTTCAAGTTTTTTTATCTGCAACTCGATTTCTTTTAGTAATTGGTCAACATCGTCTTTTGTTTTATCAAAGTCGCTTATTGCATCCGACTTCTTCATCTCTGCAGATAAGTTGTCCAAGAATTGCGAAATCCTCGATATGATTTGATCTGTTGTCTCAATGCCGAGGGTCGCTCCCGGAGACAGCATTTCCCTCAAAGTCACCATTTTTTCGTCAATTAAACGTAGATTTTCTTGCTTTGTCGCTTCAGCCGACGCCTTATCTGAATCATATTTTAACTGTAATGCTTTGTTGTGTTCCTTTGTTGCACTTTTTACCCTATTTGCTATACTACCTGATGCGTGAAGGTTATAATCGCTCATCGCTTTTTTTATCTGTGCGTCTCTTTCATGGATTAAATTACTTTTCTTAAGGCTCAAATCACCAGCCAATTCCGCTTGCTGATTTTTCAACCCGTGTATTTCATCTTCAATAATACTTCTTTCGTCTCGTAGTTGTTGTGAATTAACATTTCCTATGTCAATATCAGAAGGAATGACAG
>JAEWQC010000294.1 GCA_023399355.1 Bacillota bacterium
GGGCATGGGGGGAATTATGAAAAAGACGACGATAGGTGGGCAGGCTCTGCTGGAAGGTCTCCTGATGTTGGGACCGGAAAACATGGCAATAGCAGTAAGAAAACCTGATGGTGAAATAGTACTGGACAAAAAGCCTTTGCCTGCCAAATCAAAGTGGGCCAGGATACCTTTTGTACGTGGATGCGTGAATTTATTCAGGCAGATGATCGTCGGTGTGAAAGCGCTGATGTACTCAGCGGATTTTGTTGAACTTGAAGATGAGGTGGATCAGAAGCCGTCGAAATTTGATGCATTCATTGAAAGGTTATTTAAAGACAAGGGCAAGGATGCGGTGATTTATGCATCTGTAATTATATCGCTTGCACTGAGTATAGGTCTTTTCATCCTATTGCCGAATTTGCTTGCGAGCCTGATGCATTTCAGTAAAAAAGGCGCAGGGGTGATTTACTACAACCTCTTTGAAGGATTGATCAGAATTGTTATTTTTATAGGCTATATCTACCTGGCAACCCTGCTGAACGATATAAAAAGGGTATGGCAATATCATGGGGCGGAGCATAAGTCCATTCACTGTTATGAACACGGCGAGGAACTGACCGTCGAAAATGTCAGAAAGTATTCTACAAAACATCCCCGTTGTGGCACCTCGTTTCTATTTTTGGTGATGATCATCAGTATTATCATGTTTTCATTCCTGGGATGGTACGGTCCGGTTCTCAATGCTTTGTTAAGATTGCTGATGATACCGCTTGTAGCAGGTGTGGCATATGAGATATTGAGATTCGCGGGCAGGCATACCGACTGGACTGTGATGAAAGTCATCAATGCGCCGGGTATGATGTTTCAGCTTCTGACTACCAGGGAACCTGACGACTCGCAGATAGAAGTGGCGATAGTAGCTCTGGAAAATGTAATTGTGAAGGACGAATCGGATAAATGGTAAGGTAGGATCCGGATTGAGGCTTAGTTGAAAATGACTGTAAATGATGCGTATAGATGTGGAATACGGATTTTAAAAGATGCGGGTAATGAGTCCCCGGCAAATGATGCCGGGGCTCTGCTTTGTTTTGTCGCCGACTGCGATCGTACATTTATATATGCTCATGGAGCAGAAGTTCTGGAGGACACCCTCAGGGAGAACTACCTTGCAATACTGGAACGCCGCGTTGCGGGAGAACCCCTTCAATTTCTTACAGGCCGTCAGGAATTTATGTCTCTCCCATTTATAGTCGGGCCGGGTGTTCTGGTCCCCAGGCAGGATACGGAACTGCTTGTCGAAACTGTTATCAATTTGTGCAGGAATCGGAAAGAAATGACGGAAATTTTGGATATTGGAACTGGTTCGGGCTGTATTGCCATAAGTCTTGCTCATTATATATCCGGCTGCAGTGTGGTGGCTGTTGATAAAATGACGGATGCACTTGCCATAGCCAGGAAGAATGCGCTTGAAAACGGAGTCGCCGATAGGGTTGAATTCATCAGAAGCGATTTGTTTGAAGCAATTGTGGGCAGGCAATTTGATTTTATTGTATCCAACCCGCCGTATATCAGGACAGGAGATATAGGCAGGCTGCAAAAGGAAGTTCGCTGCCATGAGCCAATGGCAGCTTTGGACGGAGGGATCGACGGTCTTGACTTCTACAGAGAGATCATAGGAGCTGCACCTGGATTTCTTCGGAAAAGAGGTTCACTTTTAGTTGAAACCGGTTATGACCAGGCGGCGGAGGTTGCCGCACTGATGGCGGATAAATATGAACAAATCAGTATTTATAAGGATTTGGCAGGTATAGAGAGAGTAGTCACAGGTATTTGCAGGTAAAAATTCATTGCGTGTATACAAAATCCAACATAAACTCTTGCATACCGCCAATCTAAAGAGTTTGAAGAATATGATCGTGTATTTTAAATAAAATTAAATAGTTGAATTTGTATTAAAAATATTGTAATATTATAACGCATTAATAAACGTAAAATAGTTATTTAATTTTTTTATGTTGCGTTAAATTAATTGAAAGGGGCACAATTGTGGAAACATATCTATTACTGGCTATAGCCATACTACTACCTGTGTTTTGCGCCGCACTTTGTTTTGTCTTCAGGGGTAAAACCGGCCGCAGCATTATAGTAGTGGCGGCCGCACTGATAATGGCTACTACGGCTGTGATGCTTGTAAGCAAGCTTTTAGCGGCCGGAGGCAAATTAACATTAGGATTTGAGTCTCCTGTTATTGATGTAAACCTGATTGTAGAACTGCTCGATCTGGCGCTGCTTATATATATCATTTATATAGGTATCTCGCTTAGAAAGCCGTTGATATCTACACTTGCGGTACTTCAGCTCGTTCCTGTCGTACTGTTTGAAATGTTTGGCTCGGTAAAGGAACCTGCCAGTGCATTTGTAATTGACTATCTGTCACTGGTGATGATTTTGCTGATATCGATTATCGGCCCGATTGTTGCAGTATTCGCCATAGGGTACATGCATGAACATGAAGAACATCAGCACCTGAAGAAATCAAGGCAGCCGAGATTCTTTATCATCATATTTGTTTTCCTCGGTGCAATGAACGGTCTGGTTACATCAAACAACCTGATGTGGGTGTATTTCTTTTGGGAAGTGACCACACTATGCTCCTTTCTGCTTATCTCGCACGACAAGTCGGAAGAGGCGATACGAAATGCTGTCAGAGCTCTCTGGATCAACATGATAGGCGGCGTGGCATTCATTATCGGTATCATACTCATTTATCATGTCGCAGGGACTCTGGCCATAGATGAGCTGGTCAGCATGAAACCCGCTGCAGCTTTCGCCGGAATGCTGCCGATAGGGCTTGGCCTGCTGTGTTTCGCCGGTTTTACCAAATCCGCTCAATTCCCGTTTCAAAGCTGGCTGCTTGGCGCGATGGTTGCACCTACTCCTGTTTCAGGCCTTCTGCATTCGAGCACCATGGTCAAGGCGGGCGTTTATCTGGTAGTCCGTTTCGCACCGGCATTCGCCGGCACGATTCTTGGTACGGTTGTTGCAGTGGTAGGCGGTTTCACCTTCCTTGCAGGATCGGCGCTTGCCGTCAGTCAGCGGAATGCGAAGCGAGTTCTGGCTTATTCGACAATTGCGAATCTCGGACTGATCATCTGTTGTGCCGGGATCGGAACGAAGGTTGCACTTGGCGCTGCGATTCTTTTAATTATCTTCCATGCCGTATCTAAGGGACTGCTGTTCCTCTGTGTGGGAACAATCGAACATGGAATCGGCAGCAGGGATATCGAGGACATGCAGGGGCTTATGAAGAAAATGCCCTTTACGACGGTCATTACAGTGCTCGGAATGGTTTCCATGCTGTTGCCTCCTTTCGGCGTTCTGATGACAAAATGGCTCGCTATAGAAGCTGCAGTGCACATGCCGCTCGTTCTGATCCTGATCATCATGGGCAGTGCGTTCACCGTATTCTTCTGGGCAAAATGGATCGGTATCATTCTGACGATGTCCTATAAACAGAAATATCCGCGTGAAAAGCTGAGAGCATCCGTGAAAGCCTCACTTGCAATCCTGCTTGTGATCGTATTGGCGGCCAGTGTTCTCATTGTTCCCCTGTTTAATACCTTTGTCGGGCCACAGCTTGCAGTTTCCGGACTGAGTGATGCGAATACGCTCACCAGCGGTAATGGAGGACTTATGCTGGGCAATGGGAATTCGGTTCCTATGGGAGGATTTGCCTCCATTGGCTTCTTTATTGTATTGTTTGCCGTTGTTATGACAATTCCGTTCTATTCCATCCGAACCAAGGCGGAAAGAATCAAACCGCCGTATATGGGTGGGGAACATGTCAGCGGCGACATAAGGGGTATTGAGTTTATCGGCCCCGGTGACAAAAAAGCAGAAGTAGTGGTGCACAACTATTACTTTAAGAATGTACTTGGAGAAGAGAACCTCACATTGTGGGTGAATCTTGCGGCGATTGCCATAATTCTTGTCATGTTTGGGGTGGTGATATAATGGGCTTACTGAATAATATTTTGATTGTCATAGTAACATTGATTGCCGCTCCTATTATTGGAGGCATTCTCAGCGGGCTTGACAGAAAGATCACTGCCCGGATGCAGAATAGAATGGGGCCTCCGATCCTGCAGCCGTTTTATGATTTCTTCAAGCTTTTCGGCAAGGAGAGGATCACGGTCAATCAGACTCAGATGGTATATGTACTCGGGTATCTGCTTTTCGCAGTGACCTCG
This sequence comes from Bacillota bacterium, assembly GCA_023399355.1. GTDB lineage: Bacteria > Bacillota > Clostridia > Acetivibrionales > DTU013 > UBA1305. The sequence continues at coordinate 4,230 of JAEWQC010000294.1, forward strand.
CTGATTATGCTGGTATTCAAGCAGGATTTCCTGATGTTGATATTCGTCCTGACCTTTTCAAATCTCTCCCTGGTAATCGGTGCGATGAGTGTCAGGTCACCATACAGCAAGATAGGCGCCCAGAGGGAAATCATCCAGATGCTGGCCTATGAGCCGGTTCTCCTGATGATGACTGTCGGAATCTATCTTCTGACAAAGAGCTTCATGATAGAAAGTGTTTTTGCATATGACCAGCCGCTGCTATTCAAACTCCCGCTGGTATTCCTTGCATTTCTTTATGTATTGACCATCAAACTGAGAAAGTCACCTTTTGATTTTTCGACATCGCACCATGGGCATCAGGAGCTTGTCAAAGGGTTGACTACTGAATTTTCAGGGCCTCAACTGGCTATAATAGAAATGACGCATTGGATTGACCTTGTGCTGCTGCTGGGAATGGTTTCTCTGTTTTTCGCACAGCCTTTATGGGTAGGTATATTATTAGCGCTGGCAAGTTATTTCCTTGAACTTGTGATCGACAATATCAGTGCCAGGGTCACATGGAGATGGATGATCAAGGTCACATGGCTGATTGGTATTGGAGCGGCATTGACAAACATTATCTGGCTCTATGCCAAAATGAAATAAGCAACGGATCGGGAAGTTATGTTAATTGTGAAGGTAGGTGTTAAATAAATGGGGATATTAAGCAAATCAAGGAAAAAATCACCCTGGATAGTGCATTTTGACTGTAACAGCTGCAACGGCTGCGATATAGAAACTTTGGCATGCCTTACGCCCATGTATGATGTCGAACGTTTCGGCATTGTGAACGTGGGAAATCCCAAACATGCTGATGTGCTGGTAGTTACGGGCTCTGTCAACAACAGGAACGTACGTGTATTGCAGAATATATACAGTCAGATCCCGGAACCGAAGGCAGTCGTTGCTGTCGGCGCATGTGCCTGCAGTGGCGGAGTATTCAAGGAATGTTACAACGTGCTTGGCGGAATAGACAAGGTCATTCCTGTCGATGTGTACGTGCCGGGTTGCTGCCCTCGTCCGGAAGCTATTATAGACGGAATTGTCATGGCGGTAGGCAAGATGGATGAGAAGGCGGATCAGATGAAGAAAAACCGTAAAAAGATTGCTTCGGCTGAGGTTGATTCCGGTGCTGGCGTATCGGATGGAGGTAGCAAATGATTGAAAATGTAAAGAAGATCACCGTCCAGGAACTGCTTCATGAGGTTCAATCCTTGCAGTATGACGGGTGCAGGTTTATAACGGCTACATGTGTTGACAACAGTGATGATACTTTGGATGTGCTGTATCATTTCGACAAGGACTATGAGTTAAGGAATTTAAGATTGACTGTACCGAGGGGCAGTTCGATCCCGAGCATTTCAAAAATCTTCTTCTGTTCGATGCTCGTTGAGAATGAAATGAAAGAGTTGTTCGGACTTGACGTGGAAGGTATGGCGATCGATTACGGCGGACACTTGCTGTTGTCCGATGGAGCGCCGGAAAATCCGATGCTCCGGCAGCAGATCACGATTGTGAAGAAGGGGGAGGAAAACAATGCCTAAGACAGTAATCCCATTTGGCCCGCAGCATCCCGTGCTGCCGGAACCCCTTCAGCTCAAGCTTGTTATGCAGGATGAGAAGATCGTTGAAGCAATCCCTGCCATAGGGTATGTGCACAGAGGTCTTGAAAAACTGACCGAATTGAAGGAATTTACGCAGAACACTTATGTAGTGGAACGCATATGCGGCATATGCAGTTGCATGCATGCCCAGGCGTACTGCCAGGGTATTGAGGAACTGATGAATATTAAGATACCGGACAGAGCCCGCTATCTCAGGGTAATCTGGGCTGAACTCCACAGGATTCACAGCCATTTGCTGTGGCTGGGACTGCTTGCTGATGCCTTCGGCTTTGAAAGTCTGTTCATGCAACTCTGGAGAAACAGGGAAAAAGTGATGGATATCATGGAAGAGACTGCCGGAAGCCGTGTCATTATTTCGGCCAATACGATTGGTGGTACCAGACGTGATATCTCCAAGGAATTGTTGATAAAAACCAAGGTCATTCTTGAGGACATAAAGGAAGACATGAAGAGAATCGAACCTGTTTTCCTGAATGATTATACGGTCAAACACAGACTGGTTGGGATCGGAACACTGACCAAAGAGGATGCCATCAGGCATTGCGCAGTTGGACCGATGGCCAGGGCCAGCGGTCTTCCCATGGATCACAGGGTTACCGGATATGCTGCCTATGGAGAACTGGAATTTGAACCGATCGTTTATACCGACGGTGATTGTTATGCCAGGACGCTGGTAAGAATGAAAGAAGTTTATCAGTCCATCAACCTGATTGACGAAGCGATCGACAAGTTACCCGAAGGTGAGATTGCGGCGCCATTCAAAGGCAACCCGACCGGTGAGGTCATATCGAGGGTTGAGCAGCCGAGGGGCGAAGTACTTTATTACCTCAGGGCGAATGGGACAAAGAACCTGGAGAGGATGAGGGTGAGGACTCCTACCTTTGCAAACATCCCAACCTTGCTCCAAATGCTTCCGGGAAGTGAACTGGCTGACGTACCGGTACTGATACTGACCATAGACCCATGCATCAGCTGCACTGAACGCTGATAACTGAAGGAGGTTTAGAAATGTTTGATATGATTGGCAACATCTTTAAGAATTTGGCATCGAAGCCGGCTACCAGGCAGTATCCTATGGTAAGAAGAGCTTCTTACAAGGATACCAGGGGCCATATCGGGATTAATATAGATAATTGCATATTCTGCGGTATCTGCAGCAAGAAATGCCCGTCAAACGCACTGACTGTTGACAGAAATACTAAGAGTTGGGAAATCGACCCCTTCAAATGCATTATCTGCAATGTGTGTGAAGAAGTTTGCCCGAAAAAATGCATTATCAATTATGAGAGCTACAACACGTCTGCATTGATAAAGGAAAAAAGGAAATCCGTGCAGCTGCCCAAACCACCGGTGGCAGCTGAGCAAACCACTGCGGCAGTTGCCGGTAATAAGGCGGAATAAGGCTGCGGCAGTCATACGCAGAAAAGAACAGTACAAGGATGTTTATGTCAGATTTGAAGGGACTGCCTGCAAAGGCAGTCTTTTTGCATATAGGGCGCTGAAAGGATGTGAACCCATGCATGAATATGCCGTGACACAAAATATGGTGGAGGTAGCTGTGAGAGAAGCAGCGGCAGCCGGAAGCAAAAAAATACTTGAGATCAAACTTGTCATAGGAGATCTGTCTTCCATTATAGATGAATCCGTCAGCATGTATTTCGATCTGCTCAGCGAGGGTACGGCTGCCCATGGCGCAAAACTGATTTTCAAAAGAATGCCGGCAAAATTGAACTGCCAGGTGTGCGGCAAGGAATATGAAAAACCTCGTACCGGCTTTGATTGTCCGCTATGCGGCGGCGAGGGAAGACTTACGGATGCGGGCAGGGAATTTTATATAGAAAGTATGGAGGTGGAATGATCATGGAAATCAAGGTAATGAAAAACATCATGGATATCAATAATAAGGTTGCTGATTTGAACAGGGACTATTTCGCAAAGCATGGCATTTCTGTTGTGAATGTGATGGCTTCACCCGGAGCAGGCAAGACAAGTATGATCATGAAGCTTGTCGGACTGTCAAAACGCAGGTTCAGTGTGATCGAAGGGGATATTGCCTCCAGCATCGATGCACAGAAGATAGATGAAATGGGTGTCCACGTGGTTCAGATCAATACAAACGGAGGCTGCCATCTGGATGCCAATATGATCCATACCGTGGTTGAAGGAGAGGAGGGGTTCGACAACTCAATTCTTTTCATTGAAAATGTGGGCAACCTGGTGTGTCCTTCTTCCTTTGACCTTGGCGAGGCTCTGAAACTGGTCATTGCGAGCGTGCCCGAAGGTCACGACAAGCCTTTCAAGTATACATCCATGTTCGAAGCTGCAGATGTGATCATTCTGAATAAAACAGATCTGCTGCCCTATATCGATTTCGATAAGGATGCATTCTACAAGGGAATCCGCACTGTAAATCCAAAAGCAAAGGTGTTTGAAGTCTCCTGCCGTTCCGGTGAAGGGCTGACTGAGCTGGTTGAGTGGATAGACGGGGTATAGAAGTATAGGGGCATAACTGAATAATCTCAGCCTAAATAATTATTCCTGTATGTTTTTCTAAATTCCATCGGTGTCATGTGCTTTATTTTTTTAAATATTTTGCAGAAATAATTCTGATAATTATAACCGACAGCATATGCGATATCATTCATGGACATGTCGGTTTGAATCAGCAAGTTACAGCTTTCTTCTATGCGAACTTTGTTAAGGTGATCTGAAAGGGATAAATTTGTCTCTTTCTTAAGTATGCTTGACAGATAAACCGGATTTATTTTTACGTGCTCTGCCAATATTTCCAGAGTGATTGAATCGGAATAGTGGGCATTGATGTAGTCATACGAACGAACAAAGCTTGTTTGATAATATTAAAGAAGTCACTGGACTTTCAGAGGAAATCAATGAGGTTTCTGCATTTATTAAGGAAATTGCCGACGAGACCAAGATGCTCGGCCTGAATGCAGCAATTGAAGCTGCCAGGGCAGATGATGCCGGACGGGGATTCGGTGTGGTGGCCGAAGAGATCAGAAAACTCTCGGATCAATCCAAAAGCACCGTCCCAAAGATAAAAAAGCTTACAAATATTATTATGGCAAAAGTTGACGAAGTTAGTGATAAAAGCAGAAATTCGCTCCATTCCAGCCAGGAGCAGGCGGCTGCAACAGAGGAAATTACGGCAAGTATTGAAGAAATTGCTGCTATGACAGAAGAATTGAATAAAATAGCGAAGGCAATATAACTTACTTAAATGGGGCTGTTGAACTATTGAAAGTGATGAATGATGAGTGTTATACTTATCTGTGATTTTCATTGAATTATTCGGCTCCATTTTGCTGTTAAAAAAAGGAATAAGGGTGATATGAATTTTATGTCAAAGGGTGGGTTATGCATAAGGTAAAGGTCGATTTAGCCGATTGCAAGATCGGGAATATTCTGGCGAAGGATATTGTTAATAATAATGGGGTAGTACTGATTGCGAAGAACACGGCATTTAACGCATATATTTTATTAAAGCTAAAAGAGCTCGGTATTAAATTTGTTTATATCTACGATTTGAAAAATAATGTTAACAAGTCTTCGAAACAGCACCATAAAGTATTCAGATCCAGTTATCTGGAAACTACCGCGGCAATAAAAGAATTATTAAACAATCTGGTTTCGGGTAAATGTCTTGATTTTAAGAAATTGGAAGAAATTAAGGCATGTATCTTTAAAAACATTGATGATGCTGATTGTGTGATAGGTTTTTTAAATGAATTAAAAACTTACGATGACTATACCTATTATCATAGCGCAAATGTAGCTTTTTATGCAATGCTAATCGGTAAATGGATGAAAATGACAAACGCCGAAATCATGGATCTTATACTTGCAGGCTGTCTGCATGATATCGGGAAGTTGACAATCCCAAATGAAATACTTAATAAAAAGGGAAAATTGACCGAGAAAGAATTCGAAGAAATAAAAGAACATAGTATACGCGGATATTGGATGGTTAAAAATGAAAGCGGTATCAGCAATGAGGTGAAAGATGCTGTCCTATCACATCATGAGAGGATGGACGGCTCTGGATATCCGGCAGGGACATGCGGAGAATCTCTGGGCAAATATGCAAAAATCATTGCTATTGCGGACGTCTACGATGCCATGACATCGGAACGGGTCTATAAACATGGGGTGACACCTTTTGAGGCGTTCCGGATGTTTGGAACAACAGGCGTATGCAAGTTCGATCCATATGTGATAAAAGTTTTTTTAACCAACATTGCAGCCTACATGCATGGCCAGAAGGTGCAGATGTCTGACGGGCAGGTTGGAGAGGTCGTATATGTGCCGCATTATGATATGGCAAATCCTGTTGTATGCGTTAATTCATCTTTTATCGACATGTCACGGGATACTGACTTAAAAATTCAGAATATACTTTAGTTGATATCGTTATGAAAAATAATGGTAAAAAGCTACATTCGGCCCGGGAAGAGCAACGGGCTAAACAGATCATTAATGAGATATATACAGAGCCCTGGGAATATGGTTATCGTGAACGATAACCATATACGCTATTACCCATCGCATTGGCGAGCATAATATCTTGTATTGTACTGAACATACCGTCGATATGTATAAAGATGTATGTAGATTAAACCATTCATAAACGATCATCGCAGGAGGTGCAAATACAAATGACAGCTAAAAAACCGAAAGAAGAGCGGATAAATTCAATTCTGAAAGCGGCAGTAGAGGAATTCGCAGAAAAAGGATACGAAGGTGCAGCTGTCGATGCGATAGCAAAAAAGGCTGGTGTCAGCAAGGGCGGCTTCTACCACCATTTCACCAACAAGGAAGTGCTGTTGATGGAAGCAAACAAAAAGCTGATGGAGCCTTTTTATGAAATGGCTGAAAGAGCATATGCGAACAGCAGTGCTATTAATGGATTGAGGCAGTATATGCGGGATTATATGACTTACTGGGTTGACAGGCCGCGGGAACTGGGTTTCTTTTTCCTGTCAATGGCCAAGGCGCTGGAATCTCCGGTACTGATGAATTATTACAGGGAGTCGGTGACCGAGAGCAGCGCTTTCCTGACAGGTATGTTTGTGAAAGCAGTTGAAGCGGGTGAACTGCAGCTAGATGATCCTGAAGCTTACGGGGTATCGTTGATGGGGGCGCTCGACGGTGCTCTTTCCTATGCTATTATAAACCCGCAAATGAAGGTCGATATTCTTGCAGAACGACTGGAGAAGGTCATGCTCGGAAAGAGCAAGTGAAGTCATAAACCAAATGATGGAGTATTATGAACTGGTCTTCCACGAATGAAACTGAATGCATGCATCGATCAATTTATTGCTGCCGATCAGCCGTTATCGCCCTCACTCATCCGGAATACTGGAATCGAAAAGGAGATGCTGTAAATAAATGCTTATGAGGTTTACGAAAAGCTTCCGACAGAGAAAAAAGAAAAGATCATGCTTGTGTGCCTGGAGGAATTTGCAGACAAGGGGGATGAGGGTACACCTACGAATGATATTGTGAATAAAGCCGGTATTTCGAAGGGCATTTTATTTCATTATCTCGCTAATAAAAAGAATTTATATCTTTATGTTCTGGACAAGACAATTGAAAGAACGATAGAAAAATTCAAAGCTGCCTATAGTGCTGCACCAACAACCGACCTCTTCGAACGCATTTCGCTCTCAGGTATGATAAAGCTGAGGCTTTCTCTGGAAGAACCGCTGGCCTACAAATTGATATTCGGCACTTTCATAGCGAATGAAAATCCTACTTAATAACCAGCAAGGCCATAGTTACATCATCCTGCAGTTGATTTGCCGAATGGATGCAGGCAAACCGGAATGCCGATTTCTTTATGTTCAATAGCAGTTGCTTCGGGGTAAGGCTGTTATTGAGCACGATATCAAGCAGTCTTTCCTCACCGTACTGCTCACTTTCCTTATTCCTCATTTCGAGTATGCCATCCGAATATAGAAAGAGCTTGTCGCCGGAATGAAGTTTAACCATACCATTTCTATATTCCGGATTTTCAGTCCAGTTGCTGATAGGAATGCCTGGAAGCCTCAGCAGTTCAAAACGGTTTTCGCCATATACGAGAGGGCTTACGTTAAGGCCAGCATTGGAGTATATCATTTCTTTCCTGTCCACATCGATGATCGCATAAAAAATTGTGATGTACAGCTCTTCATCCAGCTTGCTTTGTTTGAACTCATAATACAGGCCCTCAAGTACTTTTGCCGGAGACAGCAGCTTCTTGTCCAGTGTGGAACGAAGGAAGACCGTCAGAAATGAAGCCGGAACCCCATGCCCTGAGACGTCTGCGATGTATAATCCAATATGGGAACTGTCTATCTTGAAAATATCCAGAAAGTCACCACCCAAGGATTCGCAGGGCATATAGATATATGAAAAATCCAGCCGGGGATCTTTGACTGGACTTGGCAGGAGGCTCACCTGAAGCTTTCTGGCCATTTCCAACTCCGCTTTGAACTTGTTATTTTGCTGTTGTGTTTCATGGTACAATTGTTTAAGCTGGGTGGTTTCCCGAAGCACTTCCACAGCCGCGATGATATTGCCCTCTGCATTCTTGATCGGGGAGCTCATGACAGAAAAAATTCTGCCGTTAATATACTCTTCCTTCTCATGAGAGGTGCCGTCAAAGACCGATTTTCTGGAAATACAGTTTGCGCATGGCTCAGTACGGCCTATGGCGGTATAGCATTTGGAACCGATTGAATTCTTACCAAGACCATCAGTCATCGCTTTATTCATATAGATGACATTGTCATCCATGTCAAGCACCCGTACCCAATCAAACATGCCATCCACGATTTCTTCTATAAAAGGCCTGCTCTGTTTGAAAAATTCCGTAACCCCACCCCCTGTATATATGCAAGTTGCAAAAAAAGATTTATATTAGGAGTGTTCTGATTTTTTTGCAATAGGTACTGAAGGTAATACAAATGAAAAATATTATGAACATATATTTTTTCATTATATTTAGTATAGCAATATTTAATTATTAAGTAAATTCAATCGCACCTAAATTTATATCAATTATTTCGTATGAAATATGAAGCTGTAATGATATTCATAAATAACCTTCGGCTTTTTTGGGGGAATAATAAAAATATGTAATAAATGCCGTGTCTTTGGAAATAATATATTTTAAAACGCAACTTGGAGTAAAAAATGTTTTCTAAACCGGCAGAAAGCCAGCAATATATTAATGTCAACAGTGTAACGGCATTCAAATCCTTTACGGATGAGCTCTACAGCCATATTATGAAAGCCTTGGGCAACGGCTGCAGGTCATTGGTTTTCGTATGCATCGGAACTGACAGGTCGACAGGGGACAGCCTTGGCCCCCTTATCGGCTACAAGATCGCTAATCTGAAACAGAAGGGCGTCCACATTTATGGCAACCTCGAAAACCCTGTTCACGCAAAGAATCTGGAGGAAATCATGAACTGTGTATCGGCAGACTGCCGTGAGCCGTTCATCATAGCAATAGATGCGTGCCTCGGCAGGATGGATCATGTCGGCTATATCAGCATCGGTGAAGGTTCCATCAAGCCCGGATCCGGTGTAAACAAGGAACTTTCGCCGGTAGGGGATATGTATGTGACGGGCATTGTCAATTTCGGCGGTTTTATGGATTTTCTTGTCCTGCAAAATACAAGGCTTCAGATTGTGATGAAAATAGCGGATCTGGTTGCGGCGGGCATCCGTTACGTATTATGGAGACTTGAAAAAGAGGGTGAATACCCTGCATATGATAAAGCTGCAGAATACTCAAAAATATAGGCGATCATGGAACTCTCAAATATATCAGACATTTTGTTCAATAAACGTTATAATATTATAGATGAACAAGTGCACTGCAGGAAAACAGTGTATTGGTAACGCTTAACGAAATATTTGGGAGGTTTTTTATGAACAGGACAAGTAAAGTGCTTGGAAGCATTTTCATCATACTGGGTGCGTTGTTTCTTTTAAGGAATTTTAACATTATCGGGCCGATCTGGCATTATGTCAACATAGGCTACATTTTCAGACTGATCGGTAAGTTCTGGCCGTCGCTTTTTCTGATACTGCCGGGATTGATGTTCCATATGGGTTATTTTTCAGGCAGAAAAAAGGATCCGGGGCTGTTGGTTCCCGGAGGAATACTGCTGGTGCTCGGTGCGGCATTCCAGATAAACATGCTGTTTGGCGGATGGGGAATCACATGGCCCATATACATCTTCGCAGTGGCCTTTGGGCTTTTTGAGCTGTATGTTTTCGGCAACAGGGATAAAGGTCTGCTGATTCCTATTGGTATTCTCACGGGCCTGTCGGCAATATTTTTCTTTGGATTTTCCGTCAAGACATTATTGGGTTTCAACACAAGCTCCCTGATCGTACCTGCAGTTTTAATCGGCATCGGTCTGATTGTATTGTTCGGGGGCAAGGGAAACGGCGGAAGACAGAAATTTTAAAATTCTGTTTATGAATGCGCTTCGAGGGGAATATACATTTAAGTGATAAATATGAATTTTACCAACATGGATAGAATGGAGATGAATGGATGGAGAAATATGTATGTACGGCATGCGGCTATGTTTATGATCCTGAAATCGGTGATCCGGAGGCAGGTATAGCACCCGGTACGTCTTTTGAGGATATTCCGGCGGATTGGGTATGTCCGATATGCGGCGTTGGCAAGGATATGTTTGAGAAGGAATAATACAGGCGATAAAAGCGAAAATGGTTGTTGCATAAAGGTATAAATGTGTTATAATCAATACATTAAGTAGTGATTCTATTTATGTGTCAGGAACAACGACGTTCTCAGGCTGGTCAGCTATACCCTGCCTGAGGCGTTTTTTTATGTCCGGCAAAAGGGAAAATATATTTTAAGGAGTGTTGCATATGCCAAAGTATACCAAGGAAGATGTAATAAGGCTGGTGAAAGAGCAGGATGTAAAATTCATACGCCTGCAATTCACTGATATATTCGGGACATTGAAGAACGTAGCAATTACTGCTGATCAACTTGAGAAGGCACTTGACAATAAATGCATGTTTGACGGTTCATCAATAGAAGGTTTTGTCAGAATCGAAGAATCCGATATGTATTTGAGGCCGGATACCAACACCTTCGTCATATTTCCCTGGAGGCCCCAGAACGGTAAAGTGGCACGTTTGATCTGTGATGTTTACAACCCTGATGGGACACCATTTGAGGGCGATCCCAGGTATGTACTCAGAAAGACCATAGAAAAAGCTTCAAAAATGGGCTATGACACTTACAACGTCGGACCGGAGTGCGAGTTCTTCCTATTCCTCACCGACAGTGAAGGAAATCCGACAACGATCACGCATGACAATGCAGGATATTTTGACCTTGGTCCTGTCGATCTGGGTGAAAATGCAAGACGTGATATGTGTCTTGCACTGGAAGAGATGGGCTTTGAAGTTGAAGCCTCTCACCACGAGGTAGCACCCGGTCAGCATGAAATTGATTTTAAATATAATGACGCACTGACAGCTGCGGATGCAATTCTTACATTCAAGCTGGTAGTCAAGACCATAGCGCAAAGGCACGGACTGCATGCGACCTTTATGCCCAAGCCCGTTTTCGGCATTTCAGGTTCGGGCATGCATGTCAATACTTCATTATATAAAAATGGGAAGAATATCTTCTTTGATGAAACGGATTCTCTGCAGCTCAGCCAGGAAGCATACTGGTTTATAGGCGGATTGTTAAAGAACATGCGCTCCATTGCAGCCCTGACAAACCCGTTGGTTAACTCTTACAAGAGGCTTGTACCCGGTTATGAGGCTCCTGTATATGTCGCATGGTCAGCCAGGAACAGGAGTCCGCTGATCAGAATACCTGCCGCCCGCGGTACCGCGACAAGGCTTGAATTGAGATGCCCCGATCCGAGTTGTAACCCGTATCTTGCATTGGCAGCCATTCTAGCAGCAGGACTCGATGGTATCGAGAACAAAATTCAACCGCCTGCACCGTCCAATAAAAACCTCTTTGAGATGACTACGGAAGAAAGACGCAAGGAAGGCATCGGCGAACTGCCCGGAAGTCTGGACGAAGCAATAGCAGAAATGAGCAAGAGCAGTTTTGTCAAGGAAATACTGGGCAGTCATGTTTTTAACAAGTATATCGAAGCAAAGCAGGAAGAGTGCAGCGAGTATAAGAGCAAAGTCAGCAAATGGGAAGTTGACACGTACCTGATGAAGTATTAAGCAGTGGTCAATGTCCCTTTTAAATACCGGTACACATTTTTTGCAAACCGTTTATTAACTGCAATGATGCAGTCGTACCCTTTGGTTCGGCTGCATTTTTTCAGGCTATCTGCAGAGCGGATCAGACAGGATTGATTTTACATATAACCTTAATATGGGGTGTAGGTATGGATTCAACTAGAATAATGATAGCAATGAGCAGCGAGGCACTCTCTCTTAAACTGAAGACTATATTGGTTGAAGCCGGATTCATGATTATCGAGCAGGCGAATGAAGGTCAGGAATGCCTGCGCAAAATGCGGGCCTTAAAGCCTGATATTATCATACTTGAGTATAACCTGCCGCATATGAATGGACTTGAGATTTCCAGGGTTGCCATTGAGGATGGGATTTGCGATGTGATGCTTTTCGTATCTGTCGATCAGGAATGCATGGTCGACGATATCAGGCAGGAATCGGGATTTGTCAGTCTGGTGAAGCCTGTTAACAAGATGCTTCTGATTGGTTCTCTTGAACTCATGATCAAAGACAGGAGAAAGATCAAACAGCTTGAGAAGGAAATTGAAGAACTTAAGCTGAGTCTTGATACAAGGAAAGAAGTTGAGAAGGCAAAAGGGCTTCTGATGGCGAATCTTGGACTAACGGAAAGCGCAGCATTCAAAAGGATTCAAAAGCAGAGTATGGATCGCGGAATTCCGATGAAGGAAATAGCTAAAGCCATTATATTGGCATATGATATATAGGGGGCTCTTATGAGGAACAGGCCTGTTATAGGGATAACACCGGGATATATGCAGGAAAATAATAAACTGTACCTGGGACAAGGTTATGTCAATGGGGTAATCAAGGCTGGAGGGCTTGCAGCCGTATTGCCTCTTTGTGCTGAGGAAAGCTTGGCGGAAAGCATTCTGGACACAGTCGACGGCATATTGTTTTCAGGCGGTGCTGATTTGGACGCCAGATCTTTCGGTGAAGAAAATATGAAATGCGTCGGTAAAATTTCTCCGGAAAGGGATCGTTTTGAGCTGTTGCTGGCAAGGAAGGCAATTGCCCGAAAGATGCCTGTACTTGGGATATGCAGAGGATTGCAGCTCTTAAACGTAGTACTCGGCGGTACATTGCACCAGGATATCTATACAAGCCAGGCTCAGGGGGGAATTCTGAAACATTGGCAGGAGGCGCCGGATTGGTACCCGATCCATGATATCCGTATCAAAGCGGGTTCAAGGCTGCACAACATATATGGCACCGAGACCCTGGGCGTCAATTCGTTTCACCATCAGGCTGTAAAGGAGATCGGAAATGGACTTTCCATCGTTGCAGCCTCATCTGACGGAATTACGGAAGCAATCGAGGGGACGGACAGTAATTTTATTGTCGCAGTTCAGTGGCATCCTGAAGACATGTGGCAGGAGAACCCGGTCCATCTAAGAATTTTCGAAGCATTTATTGCAGAAGCGGATGCTGTTTCTGTATAACGCATGGCCAATGGTGTGCTATAATGGGTACAATAAACATTGTGCTTGAAACATTGAATGAGGTATTGCCATGGCTGACAAATATTTTCTCGGAGACATCGTTGAATTCAGGAAAGAACACCCTTGCGGCAGCAAACAGTGGGAAGTCATGCGGACAGGCGCAGATTTCAGGGTAAAATGCCTTGGCTGTGCTCATCAAGTCATGCTGCCGAGACCCAAATTCGAAAAAAGTGTAAAAAAAATCGTCAAATCCAATAACCAGTCAGATACCTCTAATAAATCAAGTACATCAAGTACATGATGCTTCTCCTCCTCTGCATTCTTTCAGATTAAATTGCAATACTAATACAACATAATCTGAAAAAAGGGGATGATTTTATGTTCGAAAAAAGAGAAAACAACGGGCTTTTTATAAAAATGCTGCTTGCTTCTGTAATAACTTCACTTGCGGTCAGTTTGCTTGTGGTTGCCGTTTCTTCCGGATATATCACCGGGAATGAACCGAATGACAACAAAAGTCAGAATAATGGAGCGCTCCAGATGTCATATACCAGCATTCAGGCGGCAGCGACAGGAAGTTTACCAAAAAATTCTGACCAGCAAGGGCAAAATATTCCGGTACGGACGGTGGAGCAGTCGTCAGCGGTGCCTGCTGCACAAACCGTTGCAAAGAACGCTACGCCGGGAGTTGTGGGGATTACTGTTGAAAGGGTAAAACAGGCGAGTCTCTTTAAAAAGGACGGCGATACAGAGGTAGGGGTTGGGTCGGGCGTCGTAGTCAGTTCTGACGGGTACATCCTCACCAATAATCATGTCGCAGGCGGTAAGAGTAAAAGAATCGTTGTCTCGTTTGCGGACGGCAGAAATGTTGACGGTGTGGTTGTTTGGGCAGATCCGGTACTTGACCTTGCTGCGGTGAAGGTAAATCTAACGGACTTATCTCCGCTAAAACTCGGGGATGCTTCAAAACTACAGGTCGGCGAATTGGCAATTGCCATTGGGAATCCGCTTGGGCTTGAGTTTCAGAGGACAGTAACCTCAGGAATTATCAGCGCACTAAACAGAACGATCAGAATTGAAACGGATACCGGTCCCAACTACATGGAAGATCTGATACAGACGGATGCAAGCATTAACCCCGGCAACAGCGGCGGGCCTTTGCTTAATTCAAGAGGTGAGGTTGTAGGTATAAATACAATAAAGGTTGAAAGTGCAGAAGCGATGGGCTTTGCAATTCCTATCAACATTTCGCGGCCCATCATGCAGAAGCTTGTGAGCACTGGTGCTTTCAATGAGCCTTATATGGGGCTGTTCGCATATGACAACAGCGTTTTGCCTTATATGGGAGTGGAGACTGCCATGAAGAGCGGCGTATATGTTGCACATGTGGATACAGCCGGCCCGGCATACAAATCCGGGATACGGGAAGGCTGTATCATCAGACAGGTAGACGGCCAGGATATCAGCACAATGCTCCAGCTCAGGACTTACATCTATTCAAAGTCACCCGGAGATACAATTATGGTGACCCACCTTATGCATGACAGTAATGAATGGGTCACGACGCCCATCGTTCTTGGTCTGAAAACGAGGGATGGGCTCGTCACGAGGTAGCGTGTATACCATCAACAAAAAATACCTGGTTTATAATGTATATAACAGTGACAGCATTGGCAAGACTTCCATGTAATAATGCAAATTACAGGGAGGTTACTGCCATGGCAAATGTCATAAGAAACAGTGCTGAGTTTGAAAGGACGATAAAAGCATACCTGAAACAAGCGAGGGATAAGCTGAATGGGGATCTGGCAGGTACCAGGGAGGCTATAAAGCTTATTGCGGCAGATAAGGCAAAGGATTTTGTTGAAGCAATGGACAGAGGACTCGACAAACAGGAGAGGGAGTTCCTGAAAGCCTTGATTATTACCAGTATGCACCAATCCTTTTGTTATGGTTATGGGATTGGAAAAATTGAGGGGAATACGAAGGACAGGGTCTTCCTATAGGCTGCAGATATAATCTTTTATCATGGCAAATGGCAAGAAAGAATAAAAAAGTGGCCTAAAATGGGCAATATAAGTGCAGAAGTTTCTTGACACTGTTGATGATTACTGGTAAACTATTATACAATTAATTTAAAACGGCTGTGCAATGAAGGAACAAAGACAGGTTCGGGTGTCCAAGAGAGTCGGCGGGTGGTGTGAGCCGACACACAGGATTTGTGCATAACTCACTCCGGAGCTTCATCACCGAAGTTGAATGATTCAAGTGATGACGGTGACTACGTTATAGTCAAGTACATCAGTACTTGCCGAGGACAGGCGGAAACGCCCGTCAAATCAGGGTGGTACCACGTTGGATAATTCCCTTCGTCCCTGCATATATGCAGTTGACGAGGGGTTTTTTATACCCAAATGCTAGAAACCAAAGACTAAAGACCAGAGACCAGAGACCAGAGGCCATAGACCAGAGACCAGAGACCAGAGACCAGAGACCAGAGACCAGAGACCAGAAACCAGAAACCAGAAACCAGAGAGCAGAGAGCAGATTTGTATTCAAAGAATGGACACCAGGGAGTGTCTACGATGGAATGACCCGATGAAGGAGGGGTGACTATGAAAATGACAGGTGCACAGGCAATCATCAGGGCACTTGAACTGGAAAAAGTCGATACGATATTCGGCTATCCGGGAGCTGCAATTTCTCCGTTCTATGACGCCCTTCTGAATAGCACCGTCAGACACATATTGACCAGGCATGAACAGGGTGCTGCCCATGCAGCTAACGGATATGCACGCGTAACAGGTAAAGTCGGCGTATGTGTCGCGACTTCCGGACCGGGGGCAACAAATCTGATTACCGGTATCGCAAATGCCAATATGGACAGTATTCCAATCGTTGCAATCACAGGTCAGGTCGCATGTGGAATGATCGGCACGGATGCTTTTCAGGAAGCGGATATTACCGGTGCGACAGCACCTTTTTGCAAGCATAATTATCTGATAAAGAAAGCAGAAGAACTTCCGAAAATTATAAAAGAAGCCTTCCATATTGCCGCAACAGGGCGTCCGGGGCCTGTTGTCATCGATATTCCCGTGGATATTCAGAACAGCGTGATTGATTTTGCTTATCCCATGACAGTTGATATAAAGGGTTACAAGCCTACCTATAAAGGGAACCCGGTTCAAATAGCAAAGGCGGTTGCCGCACTTGAGTCAGCGAAGGCTCCAGTCATCTGTGCAGGTGGCGGTGTCATTTCGGCAAATGCGACAGACGAAGTTCGAGAACTTGCCGAGAGATTCAATATCCCTGTAACGACTACTCTGATGGGCATTGGAGCTATTGCATCCGCTCATCCGATGCATTATGGGATGGTCGGCACACATGGGACGCAGACTGCGAATTATGCGCTGCATCATGCTGACCTTGTGCTCTTCCTCGGAGCAAGGGTAGGAGACAGGGCAATCGGCACCGCAAGCATGCTTGTGAAGACTGCAAAAATCATCCATATAGACATTGACCCGGCAGAGATCGGGAAAAACATAGATACAACAATCCCTGTGGTCGGAGATGTAAAATTGATTCTGAAGGATATGCTGGCGCTTATGAAGAGCGGCGGCAGCAATGAATGGGTGGAGACAGTTGCAAAGCAAAAACGGCAGCGGGCAATCGAGCTTGTCACAGATGACCGCACCGGCTTCGTGAACCCCAAATACCTGCTCTCTCTCCTGTCGGGGTATTTGCCTGCCGAAGCAGTCATTGCTACGGAGGTTGGACAGAATCAGATATGGACTGCAAATAACTATGGCATGCGCCAGCCAAAAACATTCATTACCTCGGGAGGTCTTGGCACAATGGGTTATGGTCTTCCGGCCGGAATGGGTGCAAAGATTGGGAAGCCCGAGGCACCTGTCGTAGTAATAAGCGGTGATGGCAGTTTCCAGATGTCCATGCAGGAACTCGGTACAATAAATCAATACGGCATAGATGTTAAAATGATCCTCTTTAACAACTGCAGACTTGGTATGGTTCGGGAGCTGCAGCTTAACAAGCACGGGGGACGGTATTCCCAGGTCTGTCTGGATCAGAATCCGGATTTCATCCTGTTGGCCGCCGCATATGGCTTCAAGGGCGAAAGAATCACAAGGAATTCCCAGATCAAAGCGGCGCTCGAACGGATGACCACTGAAAACGGGACTTATCTGCTGGAGTGCTCGGTAGACCCGATGGAGCCTACTTTATAATATTTCCGAGTTATTATCCCAATAAGGAGAGGTGCCGGAGATTATTTTTTCATTGTATATAGAAGGGAGAATACCATTATGGCAAAGCATACGTTATCGGTTCTGGTGGAAAATCACGCAGGCGTACTTTCAAGGGTAGCCGGTCTTTTCAGCAGGAGGGGTTTTAACATCGACAGCCTGGCAGTGGGGGTAACGGAAAATCCGGATGTATCAAGGATGACGATCGTAGTGGACGGGGATGAGTATACGGTTGAACAGGTCAGCAAACAGCTCAACAAGCTGATTGACGTCATCAAGCTCAAAAAACTGGAAAAAACAGAATCCATCAGCCGTGAACTTGCACTTATTAAAGTCGCAGCCAATGCCACCACAAGAGCAGAAATCATTCAGATTGTCGAGATTTTCAGAGCGAAGATCGTAGATGTTTCCAAGACCACGCTGACGATTGAGATATCCGGCGGATCGGATAAGGTGGCGGCGCTTGAAGACATGCTGAATACGTTTGGAATCAAGGAAATTGTGAGAACGGGTACTATTGCTATCGAGAGAGGCAATCGAATTATAAAGGCTACCAATAATGAGGAGGAGTAAGATATATGACAAAAATGTATTATGACAGTGATTGCAGCCTTGGTCTGCTTAAAGGCAAGACCGTCGCGATAATTGGCTACGGAAGCCAGGGACATGCACATGCACAGAATTTAAAAGACAGTGGAATTAACGTAGTTGTAGGCCTTATGCCAACTTCCGAGAAAAGGAAGCAGGCGGAGGAAGACGGACTAAAGGTGCTGGATACTGAAGAAGCAGCCAAAGCCGGAGATTTAATCATGATACTCACCCCGGACCAGACACAGTCCGACATGTATTACAAGAGCATTGAGCCGAACCTGAAGGAAGGCGACATCCTCGCATTTGCCCACGGTTTCAACATCCATTTCAATCAGATCAAGCCGCCGAAATTCGTTGACGTGGTCATGATCGCACCAAAAGGCCCCGGGCATACGGTGAGGAGTCAGTATAAGGAAGGCAAGGGTGTTCCATCACTTATTGCCATTCACCAGAATGCATCGGGTAAAGCAAAGGAATTTGCGCTTGCATATGCTTCCGGCATCGGTGCAGGCAGGGCAGGCATCCTTGAAACAACGTTCAGGGAAGAAACAGAAACGGATCTTTTTGGCGAGCAGGCTGTTCTTTGCGGCGGCGTGACCGAATTGATGAAAGCAGGCTTCGAAACATTGGTAAATGCGGGTTATCAGCCTGAAAGCGCGTACTTTGAATGTGTCCATGAGATGAAACTCATCGTTGATCTGATCAATCAGGGCGGTTTTGCATACATGAGATATTCCATCAGTGATACAGCGGAGTATGGCGATTACATGATCGGCAAGAGGATCATCACCGATGAGACCAGAAAAGAAATGAAGAAAGTGCTCACGGAAATACAGGATGGTACCTTTGCATCCAGATGGATCATGGAGAACAAGGCAGGCGGCAGGGCTGAATTCCTTGCAACAAGGCAGCGCCAATCCGAGCACCAGTTGGAGAAGGTCGGGGCGGAGCTTAGAAAGATGATGAGCTGGCTTAAGAAGTAAAAAAGATACGGATGGGGAAAGTATTGCATGAAGCAGGTGAAATGAACCTTCAGCATGACTTCCCCCATTCGTGTAAAGCAATAATACAGATATAGAGAAAAGGCGGGCAGTGCTGGGCGAAAAACCTTAAATGTTGCCTGGCACAAGACACTGCCGGATATTTATGAATATGAGATTATAACGAGGACAACTCGTTGAGACGCAGCCAGGTGCAATTTCTGAGGAAATTCTGCACCCTGGTAAGAAAGTTTTTCTGCAACCGAAATACTTTCTTTGAGCCGATGCGTTATTAAGGTATTGTAGGAGGTATATAACATGGCAACGAGAATTAAGATTTTTGATACTACATTAAGAGACGGAGAACAGACCCCTGGAGCAAGTCTTAATATACAGGAGAAGCTGGAGATTGCAAGACAGCTTGTAAAGCTGGGTGTGGATGTAATCGAGGCGGGGTTCGCCATCTCATCCCCCGGTGATTTCCTCGCAGTTAAGACAATAGCAGAGAACGTCAAAGGTTCAACCATTGCTAGTCTCAGCCGCGCAATCGAAAAAGACATCGACAGGGCGTGGGAAGCGGTATGCAACGCTGAAAGTCCGCGAATCCATACGTTTCTGGCGACCTCGGACATTCATATGAAATATAAGCTGAAGATGTCTGAGGAGGAGGTGTTTGCCAGAGCTGTTGCAATGGTAAAGCATTCCCGGAAGTATTGCTCCGATGTTGAATTCTCAGCCGAGGATGCCAGCAGAACAAGGATTGATTTTCTTTATAAAGTTTTGGAAGCGGTCATTAAAGCTGGAGCAACAGTGGTTAATATCCCGGATACGGTGGGATATTCGTCACCTGAGGAATTTGGACTTTTGATAAAAGGCATTAAGGAAAATGTGCCTGGTATCGATAAAGTTGATATCAGCGTTCATTGTCACAACGACCTCGGCCTGGCTGTTGCAAATTCACTTGCGGCGCTCAGAAATGGCGCGACCCAGTTGGAATGTACCGTAAACGGCCTCGGGGAGCGTGCAGGAAATGCCTCCGTTGAAGAGATCATCATGGGAATCAACACAAGGAAAGATTATTATGGCGATATTGTTCACAATATAGATACAAAGCAGATTTACAGAACCAGCAAGCTGGTGAGCAACCTTACCGGTGTCAGCGTTCAGCTGAACAAGGCAATTGTCGGCGCCAATGCTTTCGCACACGAATCAGGTATTCACCAGCATGGTGTCATGGCGGAAAAATCCACATATGAGATCATGACGCCTGAATCCATAGGCCTTTCACAGAACAGGATGGTACTTGGCAAGTTATCCGGGAAGCATGCTTTTGAAGAGAGACTGAAGGAAATGGGCTATAATCTTGCACCCGATGAAATTGCAAGGGCTTTTGAGCAGTTCAAGGAATTGGCTGACAAGAAAAAAGAGGTCCTGGACCGCGACATAGAAGCACTTGTAGGTGAAAAGGTTTCCGAAGTGGAAGAGGTGTTCAAGCTGGACAGCTTCCAGATTAACAGCGGCAACAAGGTTATCGCTACCGCTACCGTAAGTCTTATTAAAAACGGCCAGCTGGTTTTGGAAGCGGCTACTGGCGATGGGCCTATCAACGCAGCTTTTAAAGCAATTGAGAGAACGGTCGGCTTTGAGCTTGAACTGCAGGACTACAGTCTGAAAGGCGTGACGGAAGGTGCGGATGCACTTGGTGAAGCAACGGTAAGGGTAGCAAAGGATAATCGGATTTACATCGGAAGAGGAGTCAGCACCGATATTATGGAAGCCAGTGTAAAGGCTTACATCAACGCGATAAACAGGGTTGTCAGCGAACAGGACAAAGGAGCCGCCAACGGAAAGGAGACCGTATGAAAAAGGTAATTGTACTGGATTCCACATTAAGGGATGGAGCTCAGGCACAGGGAATTTCATATACAGTAGAAGACAAGCTTAAAATTGTGAGAAAGCTTGATTCACTGGGAGTCGCCTATATTGAAGCAGGAAATCCGGGGTCCAATCCAAAAGATCTGGAATTCTTCGAGAGAGCAGGAAAGCTGAAGCTGGAAAATGCAAAGCTGATTGCTTTTGGAAGTACGCGAAAGGTGGGAATTCCTGTAGAAGAGGATGTGAATGTCCAGTCGATGCTGTTGGCGGGAACCTCTGCCGTGGTTATCTTCGGCAAGTCCTGGGACTTCCATGTGACAGACATCCTAAAGACAACCTTTGAAGAAAATATCAGAATGATTTATGATACAGTCAGATTTTTTAAAGATGCCGGGAAGGAAGTCGTGTATGACGCGGAGCATTTCTTTGACGGATGCAGGGCAAACCCCGAGTATGCCATGAGCACACTGCAGGCGGCTGCCGATGCAGGTGCTGACAGTCTCTGCCTTTGCGACACAAAAGGCAGTTTCCTGCCGATGGATATATTCGAGATGTCAAAGCTTGTAATAAAGCGGTTCAAAGTTCCGATCGGCATACACTGCCACAATGACAACGGTATGGCTGTCGCAGACACGATCATGGCTGTCCAGGCGGGCGCAACACAGGTGCAGGGCACAATCAACGGTTTTGGGGAGAGGTGCGGCAATGCAAATCTGTGCACGATCATTCCGAATTTGCAGCTCATGATGGGGTACAGCTGCATACCTGAGGAGAACATGTCCGAAATGACTGCGGTCGCAAGAGCAATCAGCGAAATTGCAAATGTTGTTCATGATGAAAGAGCACCATATGTGGGCCGGACTGCATTTGCACATAAGGCGGGCATGCATGCGGACGCTGTTGTTAAAAATGCCATGGCATATGAAATGATTGATCCTGAAGTTGTCGGCAATGAGAGGATATTCCTCATGTCCGAGGTGGCTGGCAGGAGTGCTGTCTTAAGCCTTGTCAAAAAGGTTGATCCTTCGATCAGCAAGGATTCTCCTGAAACCCGTAAGGTGCTTGAAAAGTTAAAGGAAATGGAGCATGAAGGATATCAGTATGAAGGTGCTGAAAGCTCCTTCGAGCTTATTGTCAGAAAGGTACTTGGCAAATATCATCCATCCTTTGAATTGAAAGATTTCAAGGTGATTGTGAACGAGCCGGCTGCCGCTACCGAGCGCAATTCTTCAGCGATGATCAAGGTCAAGGTCGGGGAGCAGGAAGAGATCACCGCAGCAGAAGGAGACGGTCCGGTCAATGCGTTGGATAACGCCGTCAGGAAGGCACTGGTCAGATTTTACCCGAGTATTTCTGAAATAAAGCTCACCGACTTCAAGGTAAGAGTACTGGACTCGACTTCGGCAACGGCTGCAAAGGTAAGAGTTCTGATCGAATCCTCGGATGGAAATGAAATCTGGACAACCATTGGCGTTTCTACCGACATCATTGATGCAAGCTGGAAGGCGCTTGTCGACTCCATAGAATATAAACTTGGGAGATAGGTCTTTACAACTGACTCTGAAATAGTTGATAATATAACGAGGCAAAAGATGTCCCCCACTTTTGCAAGTGGCGGGTACCGATTCGGTTTTCAGGCGGCGGGCATATCTCCCGCCCCGTTGAAACGCAGCAATAGTTAAAAATGTTTCTATAACCGAAACATTTTCTTTGAATCGATGCGTTATAATTACCGATGATTCAAAGGAGGGAGATAATTTGAAGCTTAATGGAAAGATCATCATAGAAAACAGAATGGTAAGGGAAGCGGCGGTCGAAGACAATGACGAGAAGCACAGCTTCAGGGACAAACTGGAGAAGTGCCTCATTGACCTTTGCAAGGAACTTGATATCCCTGTTCCTCTCTGGCTTAAAAAGAATACCAGAGAGCTGGCCATATTCAGAAGGACATTGTTCTCATCAGAACAATTCATCGATAAGGTATGGTTCGACAAGTTTGAAATCCGGCTGGGATAAATATTTATTTGCTTAGATAGGACAAAATTTTATGAGGGAGCGGTTTCTGCCTTGATTATAAATTTAAAGGCAGGAACCGCTCCCTCATTAAATTTTGTAGTTACCGGACAGGGATAAGTATTGCTATATATGTATCAATAGGGTATTCTATCCATAATACATTCGAGCAGGCTGGATGAAAAGAGAATGTTTGGCTTGGAGCCGGACCAGAGATTTTAAGATAAATATACAGGGGGAGATGTACTGAATGGAACCGCGAATTCAGCTAAAACATGTAAATAAAGAATTTAAGACATTGAATAGAAGAGAAGGTTTGAAGGGAAGTATCAGAGATTTATTTTCCAGAGACTACAGCATTGTAAAAGCTGTTAACGATATATCGCTGGATATTATGCAGGGAGAAATGGTAGGGTATCTGGGACCAAACGGAGCGGGAAAGTCCACAACGATTAAAATGATGACAGGTGTACTGGAACCGACCTCCGGTGAAATAGTGGTGAATGGAAGAATTCCGTATAGGAACAGAACCCAGAATGCTCAGGAGATAGGGGTAGTATTCGGACAAAGATCCCAGCTGTGGTGGGCACTACCGGTAATAGAGTCATTTGGAATTTTAAAAGATATTTATCAAATAGATCATAAGACATATAAGGGAATGTTGGACTATTATGAGTCACTGGTAGATATCAAGTCGCTTTATCATAAACCGGTGAGACAATTGTCATTGGGTCAAAGGACCCTTTGTGACATTCTGGCAGCCTTTTTGCATAATCCAGGCATTGTGTTTTTGGATGAACCAACCATCGGTTTGGATGTATCTATGAAAAGCAAGATTCGTGAACTAATTAAAGCTTTGAATCAGGAAAAAAAGACGACGGTTATTTTAACTACACATGATATGGGAGATGTGGATGCGCTTTGTAAAAGAATTGTTATTATTGATAAAGGCAAGGTCCTGTATGACAACGACATCGAAAACCTGAAAAAATTTTTTGGAGCCTATAGGATATTGAAGGTCATTTTTAGGAAAGCGGCTTCCGATACTGCCGATGAAGATCTGGAAAAGTCGGCAAATGAGCTTCAGAAGCAACTTGAAATGTATTTTTCAGAGGTGCAGTCCATATCGGTTACGGTGAATGAAGAGTGGATTGATGTATTGGTAAATGAGGAAGATGTATCCATAATACAAGTGATGAACTATATTCAGGAAATAAAGAAGATTCATGATATGAAAATGCAGGAGATCTCAACGGAAAGTATCATCAAAAAAATATATGAAAGAGGGATACGATGAATAAGAAGACTTCCCTCCCGTTCAGAAAATATCTAACTTTGACCCGGGCAGGGATCATTGAGTCCTTGAACTTCAGAGTCAGTTATATCATTACTGTTTTAGGCAACCTGGCATATCTGGTCGTCATTTACTATTTGTGGAAAGCAATTTATGCGTCCAGTCCAACGGAGGTTGTCAATGGGATGACATTTACGGACACAATGATATACCTGGTTCTGGCAGCATCATTAAGCAGTTTCTTTGAGGTGTTTCTGGTTTGGCAAATCGGACGCAATATTCAGTCGGGGAAAATCGTATTAGACATTATCAAGCCAATGGATTTTCAGATGTACACCTTTTTTTATGTCTCAGGGAATTATGTGGTCGCTTTTTTTGTTGTTTTTTTGCCAACATTTATTCTGGTAAATATTCTGACCGGTGGGGCAATTGAAATTGGAACCAACATTATTCTTTTTATTGCAAGCGTGGCGATGGGATTAATCATCAATTTTTGCATTGATTTTTTTGTAGCAACTATTTGCTTGTATACGCAATCCACCTGGGGAATCAATATCATGAAAGAAGTCATAATACTTTTTATTTCAGGAGCTACGATTCCTATTGCCTTTTTCCCGGAACCATTAAAATCGATTATAGGCTATCTTCCATTTCAAGCAATTTACAATACACCCCTGCTGCTACTGATTAATAAGTCTCTGGCCATGGATCAATGTATCAGGATGCTGCTGATGCAGCTATTCTGGGCGGTTTTTGTCATTCTGGCAAGCCGTCTGTTCTGGAAAAAATCGCTTAAAATAATAACTGTGAATGGAGGTTGATGATCATGATGAAAAGAGGACTTCGTTATTATATCAGGATATACGTGAAAATCCAGATACAGGATATTAAAAGCAAAATGAGTTACCGTTCCGATTTTTTTATTTCCATGATCGGAATGCTTTTTACAAACATATCCGGATTCCTTGCATTTTGGATTACATTCCAAAATTTTCCATCTGTAATGGGATGGAATTACTATGAGATGCTTTTCTTATACGGCTTCTCCTTATTAGCCTTGACACCTGTACAGCTTTTTTTTGACAACAACTGGAGCCTACGGTTTTATGTATATTCGGGTGATTTCATTAAGTATTGTTTTCGACCGATTAACCTGTTCTTTTATTTTATTTCGGAAGTATTTGATATCAAAGGGTTTGCACAACTTATATTTGGCAGTATCATGCTAGCCTACTCCTGGAACAAGCTTGGGCTGGACATTTCTGTTTTGCTGCTGATAAAATTAATCATTGCTTTAATAACAGCAGCCCTATTTATGATAGCTTTGATGAATGCAGCTGCGGCGACATGTTTTTGGATTATAAATTCCGGATATGTTATGGTGTTCGCCAGCAAATTCAAGGATTATGCAAAATATCCCGTAAGTGTATATAACCCGGTTTTCCGCTTTATATTTACTTTTCTGATTCCAATTGCATTTATTGCCTACTACCCAAGTCTTATCTTTTTAAGGCCGGATGAGATTCCAATCCTTACTTATCTGTCTCCTTTTATTGGAGTGCTGTTTTTTTATCTGAGCTACAAGATATGGATGAAGGGTGCCACTTCTTACGCGGGTACGGGATCATAACCTTTACACCGATCCTTCCGTTCATTATAACAGTGGACAAAACACCTCTGCTCATAAATAAATCGGGGGTGTTTCTGCTGAAGAGCAAAGCTTTCTGCCGTATTTTTTTCTTGCTGTTCTTTTTGCGCTGTCCATTACACAGATGCCTGTTGATACCTATTGCAGCCACATGTCTGCAAATAACAGGGCACTGGGGGATATAGGCCTAAAAAAAGAGTACGGCGTTTTTATTGAAAAGATGAGAAAGCGCTGTATCTGCTTAAGGATGGGAGTCATGCAAAGGAATATGCCATAGCCTTTGGAGAATCCGGATTATCGCAAGAAACAGATAATAGTACATAAAAAGTAATTAATAAATAAAGCAACATCGGGCATATTATTCCTGTAGTTAAATTGGCACAACGTATAATTTTAAAAATTATAAGGTTGAAACGGTAAGGTGTTTACTTTGCAGGATATGGATAAGAACGGGGAGTTTAAGAAAACAAATATAGAAAAGCGGACGGATTATACCGCTGTTGCTATTGCTTTTATCAGATATGCAGCTTACATCGTTATCTTCTTTGGATTTCTATGGTTCGTGGTAAAATATATTCTACCGTTTTTCAGATAATGTACCGTGATTGTGTCAGGTGCAAGCAAGGCTTGTTGAACAGAACATGCCTTATTTACAGTATTGGACAAAACGCCCTTGCATATAAATAAATCATTGGGGTGTTTTTGGTGAATAGAGCTAAGCTTTCTGCAGCATTTTTTCTAGTTGTACTTTTTGCGTTGTCCATTACGCAGATACTTGTTGATGCACATTCCGACCATATATCTGCAAATAATGGAATCGTTAAAGATGCAAGCCTTAAAAAAAAGTACAGCATATTTATTGAAATAGAAGACAAGACATTGTACCTGCTGGAGGATGGATACTGCATAAAGGAATACACGATAGCTTCTGGAAAATCAGGATCTCCCTCACCGATCGGCTGCTGGAAGATCGTCGAAAAGGGTGACTGGGGAGAGGGCTTCGGTGGCCGCTGGATGGGACTGGACGTCCCCTGGGGGACATACGGAATCCATGGGACGATTTTCGAGGGCTCTATCGGGCATGCGGAAAGCGGAGGGTGTATCCGCATGTTCAGCGAAGATGTAGCGGAGTTGTACAACCTGGTACCCATCGGTACGGATGTTGTTATCACCAATGGCCAGTTCGGACCTTTTGGAAGGGGTTTTGACGAGATCAACCCCGGTGACAGGGGGGCCGACGTGCTTGCAATACAGTACCGGCTCAGGCAGTTAGGCTTTTATACAGGGGAACTGGATGGAATTTATGAAGATGGTCTGAAAAAGGCGCTGCACAAATTTCAGCGTGTCAATGGCTTGAAGGCGAAGAACACCATCACAAAGGATGACTGGCTGAAGATGGGCTTCAGCCAGTTTGAGTGAATATGTAAAAATGCCGGTTTTTCTGTCTTCAGATTCAGATGGAACAGATTGACAACCTCACTGGATGTGTTAACATTAAAAGAAGGTCAAAAACCTTAAAAATGAAGGCACAGCAAAGGAGTGAACATTTATGAAAATTACTTTCGGCTTTTATCCCGAGGGCAGGAAAAAGGCCCTGACAATGAGTTACGATGATGGGCAGATTCATGATAGAAGGCTGGTTAGTATATTTAACAAATATGGAATAAGGGGTTCTTTCCATTTGAATTCGGGATCTTTTGACGGGGATGCCTTTTTGAAATCTTCCGAGATCAAGGATTTATTCAAAGGACATGAGATATCCGCACATTCTTTGACGCATCCCTATCTGACCTTGCTGCCAAATCAAATAATTGTATCTGAAATGATGGAGGACAGAAAAAGATTGGAGTCTCTCGCGGGATATCCTGTGCGCGGCATGTCCTACCCTTTCGGAGCATATAGTGAAGAGGTCGTGAAGCTGCTGCCTGCACTTGGAATCGAATATTCCAGAACCGTAAATGCCCATGGCGGCTTCCATATCCCCGGTGACTTTCTGGCTTGGCACCCGACCTGCCATCATGACAGCAATCTGTTGGATAAATGCAAACAATTCAAGAATCAGCCGTCATGGTCGCAAATGCCTTTATTCTATGTCTGGGGTCACAGTTTTGAATTTGACAGGAATAAAAACTGGGAACTGATCGAAGAGTTCTGCAAAATGGTATCGGGTGAAGAGTCTGTATGGTATGCAACAAATATTGAAATCATGGACTATGTGAATGCCATGAAAAACCTGAAATTCAGTGCCGACAAGAGAATGGTATTCAACCCTTCCGCCATGACTGTCTGGATTGGCGTGGATGAGGAGGCCGTCGGAATAGAACCCGGAAAGACTATTGCATTCTAGGTGGTAAGCTGGAAGGTGCATTTTTATATGGACATAGCAGAAAATAGCAGTGAGCAGCCGTGAAAAAGTAGTTACAGAGCTCCAGCCATGGGTGAGAGAGGACATCTGATACCGTAGAATGTGATATGTAAAAGGCAGATGCTAATCAAATAAACATATAGATAATTCACAGCTACTATATACGGAGATGTAAGCGATGGATAACAAGAATTCCGTTCAAACAGAAAATTCCGTTCAAACAGAAAATTCCGGACAAACAGAAGATTCCGGACAAACAGAAGATTCCAGACAAACAGAAGACTCCGGACAAACAAAAGATTGGAATTGATAAATCTGCTGGGTGATTTGCCGCAAGGACTTGGTGAAGGTATACCTGGGTTATTAAAGCACTTCAGCACCTCCGGGATCAATTCGCTGACTGCGCCGCGCCCTCATTTAAGCCAGAGCGGAAAATACGACCCGCTGGTTCCGTATGCAGGCTCTGTTAAAATCGACCAACAAATGAAGAAAATTTACAAGGAATTTGAGGCTGACGAAGCATGGGAGATGAAGACCTATCCGTGCGGCCATATTGAGACGTCCGAGATGAGGCTTGAGACGTTGGCCTTCCTGAAAAAATGGACATAATGTCTTTTTTACCACATTTATGGTAACCTTTTGCTTTGCATCCCCTGGCATTATCGTCTATAATTTCGATGGGGGCATCGAAATGATTTTTAATTCACTGCAATATGCTTTGTTTTTACCATTGGTAGTTATCCTATATTTTGTCTTGCCTCAAAAAGTCAGATGGTTATTTCTGCTTGCAGTCAGCTATTACTTCTATATGTGCTGGAATGCCAAGTACGCCATTCTGCTGATGCTGTCGACAATTGTGGCATACTTGGCGGCCCGGCTTCTTCATAAGGCCCGTAATAAGAGGATGAAGATCTTCTTTATTTTATCGGGACTGGTGATCAATCTTGGGATTCTTTTTGTTTTTAAATATTTCAATTTTTTTAATGAGACCGTTGCGGATATTGCCCGGCTGGCGGGACTTCAGTATCAGCCTTCCAAGCTTTCACTGCTGCTGCCTGTCGGCATTTCCTTTTATACCTTCCAGTCCCTGGGATATGTGATTGATGTCTATAAGGGCAAGGCGGAGCCGATGAAGCACTTTGGCAAATTTGCGCTGTTCGTTTCATTCTTCCCTCAGATCGCTGCCGGACCCATCGGAAGGATCGAAAGCCTCAGACCTCAATTTGAAAAGCCTCAAAAGTTTGACTTCGACAGGCTGAGAAGCGGACTGCTGCAGATTGGATTCGGATTGTTCAAGAAACTTATTATTGCCGACCGGCTGGCTGTCCTGGTCAATACAGTCTATGACAAACCGGATGCCCACAGCGGAATGAGCTTCGTACTTGCCTCAGTATTTTTCTCGTTTCAGATTTATTGTGATTTCAGCGGATATTCGGATATCGCCATAGGCAGTGCAAAGCTGCTCGGCATCAACCTGATGGAGAATTTTAAAAGACCGTACATGGCAATGACGGTGGCCGGTTTCTGGAAGAGATGGCACATTTCGCTCACGTCATGGTTCAAGGACTATCTTTATATCCCTTTGGGTGGAAACAGAAAAAGACGTTTGCCCAATATTTTGATCGTTTTCCTGGTGAGCGGACTTTGGCATGGTGCAAGCCTGACTTTCGTGGCGTGGGGATTGCTGAACGGCCTTTATCAGGTTGCCGGCCTTATAACCAAGCCTTATACGGACAAACTGAAAACGCTGCTCCGCATTACAGGGGAGTCCATGACATATGGCTTTCTTAAGAGGACTGAGAATTTTGTATTAATCACTTTTGCATGGATATTCTTCCGGGCAAATAGCGTGGGTGAACTGAAACTGATTTTATTGAAGCTTTTTACCTGGAACGGTTCCTTCTTCTCAAATTTCAATACGACAAGCCTTGGCATGGGGCGGATAGACCTTGTTGTTTCAGTTCTGCTCATTATTGTACTGATCGTGTTTGAACTGGTACAGGAAAAAATGAGCATCGGGGCCTTCCTGAGGAAGGAACCGCTTATATTCAGATGGGCGGCATATCTGGCGGTTATTGCAATTATACTAATTTTCGGAGTATACGGCGATGCAAACAGTACACAATTTATTTACTTCAAGTTTTAAAACAAATTTAAAGAAAATCTTAAAGAAAATTTTAACGACCGTGGTAAAGGTTCTGGTATTTATTGTGCTTCTGGCTGCGCTCGTTTCCTTTCTGGAAGACCTGATGCAAACCGGCGGCAGCGCTGTGGAAAGGAAGAGGGCAATAGAACAGAGGCCTGCCAACAGCATTGACGTGATGTTTATCGGGAACTCGCATGCCTACTGTACATTCAATCCGGCCGTCATTGGGGACATTATGGGTAAAAGGGTATTCAATGCCGGCTTGCCGGATCAGAAGATCGACATGGCCTATTTCACATTACGGGAGATGCTGAAAAATCAAAGTCCTGAAACCATCATTCTGGAGGCCTTTTCTTTCGGCAGATCAAATTCGGACTATGCGGGTTTTGTGGCGAATATTGACGCAATGAAGCCAAGTTTGTTGAAATTTCAGGAGGCCTTCGAGATTTTTCCTGATAAATATGATGCGTTCAGAATGAGTGTGGGTTTGTTCAGAAGTCATAACAACTGGAAAAAGCCGTCTGTCATGATGGATAACCTGAAATATATGCTGGGCAGCCCGGCTAAGGATTATGTCGGGTTTGACGGATTTTACCCGCTTAGTTCGAAAATGTCGGCGGAGACAATCAAAAAATATAAGGATGCAGCGGATATAGACTTCACCCCTGTAGTCGATGAGTACTCCGTGGGCTATTTCAAGCGCATTGTCAGACTCTGCAAAGAACGCAACATCAGATTGGTTGTCGCAATGGCGCCGTTTAACGATTTGTATGTGGAAAAGGTAGACTACAATGGCTTCTATGAAAAAATGAACGGGCTTTGCAGGGATGAAGGAATCGAATATGTTGATTTTAACAAGCTCTATAAACAAATCGGCCTGACCTATGACGATTTCGAGGATGCCTTCCATCATGCCCAGCACATGAATAAATGGGGCGCCGAGAAGGTCAGCAAATATATGGCGGAGTACCTGAAGGATGTAGAGTAACCGAATGGTTCCAGGTACGTACCTTCAACGTTTTATTTCCCTGAAAGGATAGAACAGGCTTTCACATTACAAGAAAGAACAGACATGCACTTTTCTTCACCTCAGTGCCAAGAACGATGGTTTGCTATGTACAGCTACGATTTTGAAGCTTGCTATTTTTTATCGGAATAGGATAAAATAATGAGAAGTGGTGCAATAGTATTGTGGATTTGGAGATAATAACCGGGCAAATATAAGACGGGAGAAATGTGATGTTAAAGGACAAATACGACTTTAAGGACCTCCTCGATATCATGGATAAGCTGCGGGCCGAGAATGGCTGCCCGTGGGACAGGGAGCAGACGCATGAAAGCCTTCGGATATATCTGATTGAAGAGACTTATGAGGTGCTGGAAGCCCTGGATGCAGGAGATATGAAGAAATTCTCCAACGAACTCGGCGACCTTCTGCTGCAGATCGTATTCCATGCTCAAATTGCAAAAGAAAACGGCGAATTCGATATAAGCGATGTTACTTCTGAAATATGTAAAAAGTTGATATCCCGCCACACACATATCTTTGGCGATGCAAAGGCTGACACAGCCGAGCAGGTCGTCGAAAACTGGGAGGCCATCAAAAAGAAAGAGAAACGGCTGGAAAACCATACGAGCGTTTTGAAGGATGTGCCCTCAAACCTGCCTGCATTAATGAGGAGCTACAAGGTTCAGCAAAAGGCTGCACAGGTCGGCTTTGACTGGGACGACATTGAAGATGTGTTCAGTAAGGTTGATGAGGAAATACGTGAACTAAGGGATGTATACAAGAGTAAAAATGTGGAAAGAATAACAGATGAACTGGGAGATGCGATGTTTGCTCTCGTTAATCTGTCCAGGTTCCTCAAGGTGCAACCCGAGCTGGCTCTTACCGGTACGATTAAAAAATTCATCAACAGGTTCGAGTATATTGAGCAGCAGAGTGTTAAAGCAGGCAACAAGCTTGAAGATATGAGCCTTGCGGAAATGGACAAGCTTTGGAATGAAGCGAAGGTTCAGCTCCCGGTCAAATGAATCCAGTATAAAGCGGATGAAACAGGTTGCAAAAAAGTTCTTTATCGGACTAATAAAATTTTTGCAACGGGGAAGCGATAAGTATGATAAATGCAAAAAAGCCGGGGATTCAATACTTTTTGCATTATCAGCAGTTGAAAGGGAGGAAAGCGAATGAACAAGTCGGATCTGGTAAAGAGTATATCGGAAAAAGGTGATATTACCAGGGTGGATGCTGAAAAAGCTTTGAATGCATTCGTCGAAAGTGTCGAAGAGGCTCTGGTCAATGGAGACAAGGTACAGCTGGTCGGTTTTGGCTCTTTCGAAGTCCGGGAACGGGCTGAGCGAAAAGGCAGAAATCCGCAGACCAAGAAGGAAATTACGATAAAAGCGTCAAAAGCTCCTGTATTCAAGGTTGGCAAGGCGCTAAAGGATATGGTCAACAACGAATAATTGCTGTAAGGTCCATCACAGTTGTCCATAAAATAAGGATTGGGGATGTATTAAATGAGGATAGATAAATACCTGAAGGTATCCAGGCTTATCAAACGGCGCACGATTGCCAACGAAGCCTGCGAGACCGGCCATGTCACGATAAACGGCAAGGCGGCAAAGCCCGGTACGGAGGTGAAGGTGGGAGATGTAGTCGAGATCAGGTTCGGCAGCAGTCTGACAACCGTAGAGATCACGTCCATCTCCGAGCATGTCTCGAAAGCTGATTCCAAAGAGATGTATATAATAAAATAAGTGATTTAGCAGCATATATACTTGAAGCCAGGGGCGTTGTACAATGTACAGCGCCCTCTCGATTTTCTGCAGGGAAAACGAATATCAGGGGTTGGATTCTTTATCATTTTATCTCTTGTACATGCATATAATTCAATAACAAAGATAAAAACGGCTTAATTATAAAGGCTTTTCGCAGCTTGAAACAGGTGCGCTTGGCAGGAAGGGGTTAAAATGATAGAGGAAAAAAAGGTACCAAAGCCGAAAGTTCAGAACCTTATTCTTGAGAACAGAGAAAAGCTTAACATTACCGGGGTAATTGACGTGGAAAGCTTCAACGATGAATGTGTCGTGGCTGACACGGAGCTTGGCGTGCTAATCATCAAGGGAATTGATCTTCACATTAATAAACTGAATATTGACAATTCTGAGCTGGGTATAGAAGGTGAGATTGTCAGCTGTGAGTATTCCGAAAGAGAAGGATCAAGGAACAAGGGCGGAGGCTTCTTTGCCCGGATGTTCAAATGATCGTATCAGTCAGCAGTCAGGCCTATGTGTTTCTTTGTACAGTCATTGGCGGAATGGCTATAGCACTGGTGTATGATTTTTTCAGAATATTAAGGAGAGCCCTCAAAACAGGCGGGTTTGTAACATATGTACAGGATCTGCTATATTGGATCATAGCCGCAGTAATCATGTTTCTTACATTTTACTACAGCAATGACGGCGAATTAAGGGTCTATCTGTTTATTGGGGCATTTATCGGAGTGGTTCTGTACGCACTTTTACTCAGCAAGATCATTATGGACTCATCGCTTTTTATTATAAAAATAATAAAACTGGTAATAAAAACCATAATATTTATTACTTCTTACCCGATAAGATTAATATGGAGGGTATTGGAAGTGCCGCTCCAAAAATTGGTGCGCTATGCCGGAAAATCTGTGAGGAAAGCCAGAAGCAACAGTAAAATCAGGCTTTCCAGATTAAATTTTTTAACTAAAACATTCAGGAATATCAGAAAAAAGATATGAGGTTTATGTCTCAAAAAAATGTGAAATATGGAACCATTTATTTTTACAACAGAGTATAAAGGATATGCAAGTGAAAAAATTGTTGATCCTGAATATTTTTCCATTACATATAGCAGGAATTTGCCCATAAGCGTAGAATAATTAAGTATAGGTGTGTTTTTGTATTTTTACGTAAGATAAGGGGTCAGGCAGGATGAGTAAGAAAAAAAAATCAAGATTCGGCATATTTGTATTAATGGCAATATTTATTTATTTGTCCTATCTGGCTGTCGGACAACAACGGATGATTTATGCCAAGAGCCTTGAAAACACTAAGGTAGCAAGTAAGATCGCAGAAGAAAGAAAGACAAACAAAGAATTGAAAAATGAAGAAAAGATGATAAATAGCGACGAATATATTGAGAAGGTCGCCAGAGATAAGCTGGGAATGGTCAAAAAAGATGAACGTGTATTTGTTGACATTGGGAAATGACCACTTGCCAAATATGCTTGTAACGCCTGCAAATACAGGATTGACGAAACATTCGTGATGATATATAATCGTATTGTTTTCATGGACAATCATAATCGATAGGACTTGTATGAAACAGCGATGGTCGTTTGCTATAAATTTTAAGGAGGATTTCTTTCTGTATGCTTGTTGAGGTTGGTAATATCGTTGATGGCAAAGTTGCTGGAATAACCAATTTCGGGGCTTTCATTCAACTTCCCGAGGGCAAGACCGGTCTGGTTCACATCTCTGAAATCGCAGAGGAATACGTAAAGGATATCAAAAACCACTTAACAGAAAATCAGGAAGTGAAGGTAAGGGTTCTTTCGATGGACAACGGAAAGATCAGTCTGTCTATCAAAAAGGCCATAGACCGCAAAACCGCTCCCAGAACAGGCAGACCGCCTGCTGATATAGACTGGGGAAGAAGCGGCAGTGAGGGTTTGTCATTTGAAGATCGCCTTTCAAAATACATGAAGGACAGCGATGAAAGAATGCATGACCTTAAAAAAAGTTTTGAGTCCAAACGCGGCAGCGGCGGTTACAGAAAGTCCGCACAGTACTAGCAGAAGCTTCTTGCGTGAAATAATTGGAAGCATATAGATGGTGACACATACTTGCTTTTTAAAAAGCGAGATGTTATTATAATGTAGCACGTAACACTTGCCGAAGTGGCGGAACTGGCAGACGCACAGGACTTAAAATCCTGCGGAGTTAAATCCGTACCGGTTCGACCCCGGTCTTCGGCACCAAGAAATGCAAGGGTTTCAGCGATTAACCGAACCTCTTGCTTTTTTTTGTGCTTTTTACTTGTCAATTTTCTTAACTAACTAATCGGTTTGCCTCTTCCAGCTGCATTATAAAGTAATTTTTGTGTGCCGCCTGATTTCCCGATAAGCCAATAGTCCTATTTAGTCCCAATAGTCCCAGCGGTCCTGAGCATTTTGGACTATTGACAATAAACGATAACAACTGTATAATTTTACATATATTTCATGTTAACGACAATACACTCTATTTTGCTGTGAGGTGAAGATATGAACCGGCATGCTCGTGATTTTTTAGCACTTCGTCATTATTCCAGATCAAAGCCAGTGACCTGCTCATTAATCAGCGGAGCTCTTGATAATTTCTTTACTGTAAAATTGAAAGATTCTCTTGATATATATAAAGATATTTCAAAAGGCGATCCAGTGCTGTTCGGCAAGTGTGAAAATGGAAAAGAAACAAAGATCATCGGCGGATTTGTGCTATCAAAAGGCGAAGACAATGAAATAACAGTTTCTCCAGATATCACCTCTTTCACAATGGAACGCAGACATAATACAAGGTATCCTGTGTCCATATTCGGTTATTTGAAGCATGGAGCAGTTAAAGAAAATGTTTCGTCTGCATGGATCAAGGATATTAGTTATGAAGGACTTCGTATTTGTACAGATTCACATCTGGAAGTCGAAGACAGTGTTGAAATTAACATTTGCATCACAAATAGTGTCTTTAATCTGGAAGGCGTTATTGTAAGAAAGAAGTCATTATATGGCAGGAACGAATATGGCGTACAGATAACTTTCAAGTACAAAAGCTCTGTTTTCACCACCAGGGAATATATCGACAATTTGATATTGCAGGAAAAAAAGCTGCTGGAAAACCATTTGCTTTCGTTGTCAGCTTCACTGTCTGGCGAAAACTCCATCTCTTTTTAGTTGCCGGGACTCCATCCTTCTTTTTGTCAAATCAGACGCAGGCAGATAATAACTTTGCTAATGGATCCAGGTTACAATTCTGTTTCTCCTATCTCCTTACTCCTTTAAACAATGCTCATAATAATCTCGGTGCAAAGCTTTTGAGTGGTATTAAAACTTAAGAATTGTGGGGTGATTTTTGTGCTTTGATGGAGTATACTATTTTGTATCCCGGCACTTTTAGTAATAGGAGGGTGCCTTAAACTGTCTTAACCATAGTAAAAAATAAACTGATTATGAGGTATCCTGATGAAAGTAGTAGCGTTCAACGGCAGTCCCAGACGTGGGGGAAATACGGAGCACAGCTTGAGGATCGTGCTTGAGGAACTGGAGAAGGAAGGTATAGAAACCGAACTGGTGCAGCTTGGGGGCCGAAAAGTCTTTGGCTGTGCTGCATGCGGCATGTGCTGGAAAAACAAGGACAGGCGCTGTGCCAGGAAAGATGATGAAATGAATGAGATCCTTGAGAAGCTATTTGAAGCAGATGGTATCCTGATTGGGTCACCTACCTATTTTAGCAACGTCACTACGGAAGTAAAGGCATTCATAGACAGAGCGGGTTTTGTTTCGATGGCCAACGGAGGACTTCTTCGCAGGAAGGTGGGAGCGGCCGTGGTCTCAGTTAGGCGTGCCGGTTCCAATTTTACCTATGCGGCAATCAATTTCTTCTTTGGCATTACCGAAATGATCGTACCCGGTTCAACCTACTGGAACATGGCAATAGGCAACGCGCCCGGTGATGTCATGAATGACGCGGAAGGAATCCAAACCATGAAAAATCTCGGCAGAAATATGGCCTGGACATTAAAGAAGTTGGGATGATTTCCGGAGAATATGGAGGAAGTATTCTTTAAGCCTAGCCATATGCCACATACATACCTACCACATATTGCCGGAAAATTGTTTGCCAAACCGCTTGCATTATAACAAACACGATGTTATACTGTATAAGCGCGGTTGAGAAAAAGAAATCCTCAGCCCGACAATATATCGCGGGGTGGAGCAGTCCGGTAGCTCGTCGGGCTCATAACCCGAAGGTCGCAGGTCCAAATCCTGCCCCCGCAACCACTCATATTCACAATCGACGCAATGTCGATTGTGGAAGACTTTACAGAGATTGATTCGACGAATGTTTGAATCAGTCTCTTTTTATTTTCGAAACTCATATGCTCCAAATCGCAGTCTCTCAACAAATAGTCCCGTATCATTTCTTTTGTGAACTGCATCCCAGCAGGTGAGGCCCTCAGCTCTGCTATAATGGCCTTTAATGTGTGCTTTTTTGCTTCCAGCTCATTCATTTTCTCCTTCATGGATATGTGAAACATACCATTGGCGACAGCATCAATAATATTACCTATCTGTTTCTCTACACCCTTCAGTTCATCCTGGTACTGGGCATAATCCTTGCTTGCTTCTTTCGCCTGCTGTATTGCAGATTCATAAAGAAGATTAACAACCATGTCTATCTTATCCGGAGCAAAGAGGTTATTGTAAAGCACAGTGAGAACCAGGCCGTCAAGGTATTCCCTTCCGATATTCCGCATGTCACATATATGCTTTGTCTTTTTACCGATGCATTCATAATCACTGTATGTCGTCTTGCTCTGTCCTGACTGCCTCGTATTCCCGGTCATGGCAAAGCCGCACTTTCCACATTTTATCAAGCCTGTCAGGAGATATTCGTTCTTTGCTCTGTGTTTGCCGCCTTTGAATCTGTTCTTTTCAAGTTTCTTCTGTACCTCCAGCCAGAGGACGTCTTCAATAATGCGGGGCATACCGTCAGGTATCCTGATAATCTCATCGACCGGCTTATTCTTATGACTATTGACCTTTCTTTTTGTCCTGTTGAAGATAAATACCCCAGTGTATTTTTCATTGCTCAGGATGGCAGCGATAGAATTCTTTCCAAACAACTCACCACGCTTTGTCCTATAGCCATTCTTATTCAGCCAGTCAACGATCATGTCATAGCTGACCCCGTCCGAATACATCTCGAATATCTTTTTTACGGCCGGAGCTTCCAACAAGTTTAACTTGTAACCCTTATCATCACCGATGTCATACCCAAGCGGAGGCAGGCCTCCGGTATGCCGGCACTTCAGTGCTGTTTCCTTCAATCCCTTCATGGTTTCCCGGGCAAGGTTGGCGCTGTAATATTCGGCCATGCCTTCAAGGACGGATTCCAGGATGATGGATTCCGGGCTGTCGTCCAGGTTCTCCAATATGGAGATGAGACGGATTCCATTCTCCTTGAGCTTCTTCTTATAAAAAGCACTGTCATACCTATTCCTCGAGAAGCGGTCCAGCTTGTGAACGATGATGCAGTCATAAATTCCTTCCGTACAGTCGCGGATCATCTTCTGGAAGTTCGGTCTGTCATCGGTCTTGGCCGATTCTGCTTCATCAACGTATGTCTTGACTACCGTTATGCCGTTTCTTTGAGCATACTCACTTATTGCCCTTACCTGGGCATCTATGGATTCCTCTCGCTGGTTGTCGCTTGAGTATCTTGCGTAAATTGCTGCTTTCATTTAAAACACCTCACTCATATTTTTTCATATATGTAGACTGAAGGGAAGTTGTAAAGGTATAAGGCTGTTTTACCGTCCAGGTCCCATATGCCATTCTGCTTGGACATAAATTCAAGTTTCTGCATCAGAAGCTCCTGAGTAACCATGAAGTGGTCCTCCAACTGCAGCAATGATGCTGTTTTATTTTCTCTAATATTACCGAGCAGTGATCTGGTTGGAATAAGAAAATCTGCAGCCCACCTTATTGCTTTTAGTTCTTGCTTATCTATTGTCAGTCGATCCCGGTAGCACATGTATTTTCTTGGGGTTATATCTCCGATAGTTGTCATATGGTGGCCTATTTCTTCTGCTAAGACTGTACGGTAGAGCCTTGAATTGGCCAGAATAGATTGATTTATAAGTATTATATAATCATCAGCATCACTATAGTAATAACCATAAATCGGATTAGGTAATTGTGTTACTACCCTGGTAATCCCGCATTTTAATATAATATTTTCTAGATTTTCTGTATTAATCATGTATAACCTCAATTATATCGAACACATGTTCTATTATAACATAATAGATTTTATTGGAAAGAGATTATCAAACAAATAATTTGTGGAAAATTGTTGAATAATGTGGTGCTAATTGGTATGATTACATAAAGAAGTAATTCTTTCTATTATTAATATAGACAAGTAAGGTGCTGTATACTGTATGATTGATTCTAATAATTATGAAAGCATTAAGTCTAGTGTTAATGAAAGAATGAGAGAAGACAAAGATCTTCTGGATAAACTTAGAACAGAAATATGTGTTCTCAAGCCAGACGTCCGAAGAATACAACCGCGCAATACTACATCCATATCATTAGTAGGTACTGACGGAGGTAATAATAAACTTCGTTTTGATCCTTTCCTAATCCAAGTCATTCGAGTTGTCGATTCAAGCAATAATGAATATTATACTGATGTAATCACTCCAAGCACCGATATAAGGGATTTAGATAATAAAATCCTTGTAAAAAAAGAAATTAAGTTCTCTGCTTTAAGAGAATTGATGGAGTATCTTGATGTTAATAGCTTAACAAAATTGAGTCCTATGATAAAAATAAGTACTCCTGATAAACCGATAAGCCCTTCATGGGTACAGGTGTATAGGGAGATTGTTGAATGGGCAATCCTTTTTAAAATTATACGAGAGAAAGATTTCGGCACTGATACGTTAGTTTTATTTGATGGATTACTAAGATGTAAAGTGTTTTCACATGATTTATTTGCAAAACTTCGTATTGGCTTAGAAGATAGCATTAGAAATCAATATGAAAAGAATCGTAGAAGAATTTATATTGCAGGGTTGGCAAAACATAGTAGTGTTTTAGCTCGATATAGATTAGCTATGTACATTGAAGATATTATGACTACTAACTATCCATGTTATGTTGAAATAGATAGAAAGATTGAAGAGAAAGCGTATATTTGGAATGAATATGCTAGGGGCGATGATAGCAACCTTGAAAATGTTACAGAAATTAATAAATATGTTGCCGGAAAGATGTTTTTCGTTAAATTCGGGAATGGATCAATGGATCCTATATGGCCTATTGATATTTTTCAGAGTCAGACTAAAGAATCACAATTAATTATTGGATGCTTATTAGCTGATGCAATTAATGGATTTCCAGTTCCATTTTATCCATTAAGCTTGCAAAAAGCACATGAAAATGCTGCTTTAGTTGATTTTGATTTTGAAATAATTCAAAACCATATTTTTGATGCCATTCGTAGTATCCTAGGCGATGATGCTACAAAAGTGGATATGTTCAGATTACAGGATTCTGACCCTTCTAGCTATAGATATTAGGTGAGGTGCGAATTATGGCTAAAATTGATTTATTTCCCCAAGAGCAAGTTGTTGGAGTTTTTAGAGGGTTTACTGAAGGTGGACTTGAGTTTCATGCAGATTTAGTATTACCATATCGAAATGATTTTCAGAACATTCCGATGCATGGCCAGTTTATTTTGGTACAATTAGAATCTCCAAATGAAGCCGTATTAGGAAGAATAGCATCATTTTCATCAGATGGAAGATTATCTTCAGGTGTGGGTGAAGATTTTAATCTGAGAGCTGTACGGGATAATAGGCCTGTGCCTGAAGATTTAAGAGAACAGTATTTAAAATATAGAATAAATATTCGAGTTTTAGGAGTAATACGAAATTCTAGTGGAGGAAAACTTGTATTTGTGCCTTCACACAGGAGGTTACCACATGTCGGAAGCCCAGTAGCATTCCTTTCTAATGATGTACTGCAAGAAATAGCAGGTCATAATGAAAACGGAGCTGCTATTGGATTTTTTGCACTCGGTGAATATATATACTCAGGGACTAATAAGGATCTAGTGCAACAAGATTGGATGCAAATTAAGCAACCTGAAGTACTTATCAAATTCCCGGTTTCCAATCTTGTTTCAAGAAGATCATTCATCTTTGCAAGAGCAGGTTTTGGTAAGTCTAATCTCAATAAATTACTTTTTAGTAGTTTGTATTCTAGTACACCGATGGTTCTAAAAAGAGGTGACAGAGAGGTTCCTGTTGGAACTATTATATTTGATAGAGACGGAGAGTATTTTTGGCCAGATGATAAAGGAAGGCCTGGTCTTTGTGATGTGCCGGATTTATTTAATAATATAGTTGTTTTTACACCAAGACAGGCTCCAAGTGATTTTTATTCGTCTTTTATCTCAGGAGGAATAAAAATTGATATAAGGCGTTTCAGACCTTCAGATATTATTGCAATAGCATTATCATCTGAGAAACAGGACCAGCAGAATGTAAGGAAACTTAAAGGCTTAAGCTCCGAAAGATGGTGTGAACTTGTAAATCTAATAAACAAAAATAAAAATGAAGCTCCAGTTGAGGACATTCGTAGGATTTTAAATCTTGAAGATAATCAAGATGCTGAAGCATTTGCTGCAAGAGCAAACATGACAACAATTATTAGTCAATTACATGATCCTGGAAGCCAATTAATAGATATGTTACTTAAGGCACTCTCTGATGGAAAACTATGCATCGTTGACATTTCACAAATGAGAGGAGAGCAGGCCTTGATATTGAGTGGCATCATCTTACGTAAAATATTTGATAAAAATCAAGAAGAGTTCACTGCAGCAAATCCTAAAACGATACCAACGATCGCTGTGGTTGAAGAGGCTCAATCAGTCTTAAACCCGAATACATCTGGATCTGAACCGTATATTGCATGGGTTAAGGAAGGCAGAAAATATGATTTAGGGTCATTACTTGTGACACAGCAGCCAGGGAGTATTCCAACCGATATTCTGAGCCAAGGAGATAATTGGTTTATATTCCATCTGCTTTCTTCTGTGGATTTACAGAATGTAAAAAAAGCAAATGCACATTTTAGTGACGATATATTAAGTACTTTATTGAATGAACCAATTGTTGGACAAGGAGTATTCTGGAGTTCGGTTAGTGGTAAACCATATCCTGTATCCTTAAGAGTGCAATCTTTTGAGGCACAGGTAAATACACAAGATAAAGAATATAATAAACCTGCTATAGACACATATGCAGCTCGACTGAAATACCAGACTGAAGAAAGGCTTATTGAAGCTTTGAAAACGATAAATCCTAATGATATAATTGATAGTGGTGGGGATAGTTCTACGGATGATACTCAAATTGATACAATGCAAGCATATGAATTAAAGACAATTCATGATTTCCGAGAGAAAAGCCCTGATATGATTACTAAAATAAGAAATAGCGGTGTAGCTTGGAAAGCAGTATTGGAAGATTTAAAAAAATATGTACCTGAGATTATTGAAAACCAAGATAGTTTTGCATATAACCTAGTACCAAAAGCCATGCTGCATATATTTGGGAAACAAGACATATCGTGGTATACTTATAAGAACCCATCAACCAATAAGACTTATATTAAAGCCGGACAAAAACCAGAAAACTAAGTGAAAGAAGTAAAAGGATGCAAAAGGAAGATCTAAATCTTAACGGAATATGCCCATATTTTACAATGTTTCCATTGGATTTTCCTATGTCAATTTTAGCTCAGTGCTCCAAAAAAAGACAATGGATTTTTGATCCATTCTGTGGGAGAGGTACAACTAATTTTGCAGCAAGATTAAATGGTTTTCCTTCAGTTGGCATTGATAGTAGTCCTGTAGCGTCTTCTCTTTCATGTGCTAAACTTGCTAATACAACTTCAAGTGCAATTATTCAAGAGGCATATAAGATACTAGAAGAAGTTTCTGAGCCTGAACATATTCCAAACAGTGATTTCTGGGAACTGGCATATCATGAAGATGTACTAAAAGATATTTGTCGTCTGCGAGAAGGGTTATTAGAAAATAGTGATAGTGATTCGAGAATAGCATTAAGAGCAGTTATGCTAGGTGCGTTACATGGGCCTATAAATAAAGTTACCCCATCATACTT
Source organism: Bacillota bacterium (assembly GCA_023399355.1). Taxonomy (GTDB): domain Bacteria; phylum Bacillota; class Clostridia; order Acetivibrionales; family DTU013; genus UBA1305. Next base: position 47,779 of record JAEWQC010000294.1, read on the forward strand.
TTCTAATCAAGCACCAAGAACATTTTCACCTAAACCGGCTTATTCAGTAAAGTATTGGACAAAAAATAACATGAGGCCAGTTAAACATAATCTAATTGATATAATTTCTAAAAGAGCGGAACGATATTATCCTGGTACACTACCAGAGGCTTCAGGAAAGATATTTAAAGGTGATAGTAGTAGTGAAGAGACTTTACAGCAAGTAAACAGGTTTACGAATAAGCATAAAATAAAGTTTTCAACAGTAATAACGTCACCACCTTACTTTGGCATGGGTACATATGTTGCGGATCAATGGATTCGAAACTGGTTTATAGGTGGACCTCCAAATGTTGATTACTCACATAATAATCAATTAGGTCGGTTCTGTAAGCAAACTTTTATTAATCAGCTTTGTAAAGTATGGGTTAACACTAGCCAACTATGTTATCCTGGAGCTTCAATGGTAATTAGATTCGGAGCAATTAATGGTCAAAAGGTTGATCCAATAGAAATAATCTCTCAATCGCTTGAAGGGACTAATTGGAGAATCTCTAACATTTTATCTGCTGGATTTCCTCAAAAAGGGCGAAGACAATCAGAGCACTTTGTTAATGCTACTGAGAGTGTGCCTCTTGAGGAATTTGACTTTTATTGTTTGAATAATTAATGAAATTGGTGAATAGAGAGTAATTTTTAATTATAATTTTGGCCATAAATATGAATACTTTAATGGAATTAAAGAGAAAAAGGGTATAGCTAATTAAATTCTAAAAGTATAGGATATATTTTCTATAAAGTGTTAAAATGTGTATATTACTTTAGCATTATTAATATGAATATTTCAGACGACCTAGAGTTATGTAATTTACACAAGAAGGAGAAAACATGTCTAGAACATGGAATGATTTTTCAAAGATATTAATTAGCAAAAAGGAAATAGAAAACATTTCTTATGAGTATATTAGAAAAAATAAATTGTCTTCAACATTCACTTTACTGTTGGGACTAGTAATTCCACTATGGTTTACTTTATTTATATCCAATACTACAGAGAATCATGACACAATAATTATCTGTGGTACAATTCTAATTATTATGACTATAACTGTAATTGTGTTAGGTATATACATTTATATGCAAAGACATAAAAAAGATTTAGTATTACAAATAAATGAGAAAGCTGAAAATGATGCTGACTATACAGCAATATTTATCATCTCAAAAATATTTATTGATAATGATGGAAAGCGAAGTATTGAATTATTGGTACAAGAAAAGAAATCATGGGGCTGTGATTTCTTACCATATTTAAAAATGGATAAAGACATATCAATTGAAGACCAAACTAATAAACTAAAAAAAGGTTTGGCGAACATTATAAATGTTGATCCTGAAATAATTGAAATTTTTAAAATTGATAGTGCATATAGTATTAAATTTTCTGTACCAGAAAATACTGAAAAATTATATAGATATGTATTCTTTACAGTATCTATTAGTAAACATCTGCACTTATCATTGATTAATAATCAAAAATGGGTAAGCATTGATACCCTACTAAATGACGTTAATGTAATAAGAATAAATGGAGATGTAGTTGATAATTTAAATAAATTAAGATCTAAAATTACCGATTCATTTTCAAACAAAAATAATTTTATTGAACCTATTAAAATCATATGGAATATTACTTCAAAGTGCCATTTTAATTGTTCAATATGTGGTACTTATAATCAAGAAAGAAGCGAATTAACAGAATCGCAAAAATATCAGGCGTTAGTATCTATTTTAACCATCAAAGATAGTATTAGAGAACTCGATTTTGCTGGTGGAGATCCATTAATGGATCCTGATAGTATAAAAATTATTATGAACTCAGTAGATTTTTTGGGCAAAAATAGAGTATCAATTACTACAACAGGTCATGGTATTGAGAATTTATCAGATGAAATAAAACTTCAGATTTTATCTAATTGTGAACTAACTATTGATAATCCAGATCCGGATGAAGACAGCACAATTCGTATGGGGCGTAAATATAATAATATAAATGCTGTAAGAGCGCAAATTGACAGGAAATTTATGTCGAAATTAACTATTAATGTCCCCATACTAGACACTAATATTGACCATAATAGGATTGTCTCATTGGTGAAGAGAATAAATTCTATTAATCCTCAAGAAGTTGTATTAATAAGATTAATGCCTGTAGGTAAAGTTAATTTAGCATCTTATCCTTCAAATTATAATCCTGATACTTTTATTAATACTTTCAAAAATAATCTAGAAAAAAATATTATTCTTCATCTTCAATGTGCTTTACGATGTAAATATAGCGATGGTTGTTATTGCAATATGTTGCAGGAGAAAATTGGTATTGATTGTTGTGGAAACGTATTTGCATGTGCATGGGCAGCATATTTAGACTGTAATGTTCACGATAATCCTTTTTACATTGGAAATTTAATAAATAAAAGTTTGAAAGATATCTTATTGAGTAATGAAGCAAATGAAATTAGGCAAAGATTAAGTAAAAATCATAAGCATTGTTGTATTTTCTCCTACGTTACAACTAAAGGAAAATCATTTTTTAGTGAAAATGATCCTTTGTTAAAATAATATTTAGGGAGGGCTTAAAAGTGAAACTGAAACAAGCGAAAGATATGAAATGCAAAATTATTAGAGACAATGTTCATGGTTATGTAAATATTCCAGAGATTATTTTTGATGAAATTATTGATACCCCAGTTTTCCAGCGTCTTAGGAGAATTGAACAAACAAGTATGAGAGCATTATATCCTTGTGCTCACCATGATAGATTTATACACTCTATTGGGGTATATTATCTTGGATGTAAAGCAATAAATGGTTTACTAAGAAATTTATCCTCATATAATCTAGAGATTGATGAATCTTTTTGGGAAACTTATAGATTATTATTTTCATTAGCCTGTTTACTACATGATTGTGCGCATGCTCCATTTTCTCATAGTTTCGAATATGCATATATTGATCAAAATAACGATGCTGATGTAAAAGAAAAAAAAGAACGATTGTTAGATTCCATGTTATTTAATTCAGCGTTAATGAATAAACGATCAAAGAAATATAAACGTTTTGTTGATTCCACGAAACTCGATGTTGAAAAATATTTTAGTAAAAAAATTTCTCCTCATGAAATGGCGAGTGCTATTATTGTATCAGAATATTTTAAAAATCCAATAAAGAATGTTATTAAAGCAATACTGAATTTAGAGGTTGATGATTATACCATTATGGAATTTATACAATTTATTCAACGAGCAATAATGGGCTTAGACTATACTTTTGATGATGACTCAAAGAATGTAAATATTTATACAGACAAAGAATATAGACGAAGAAATTTCAAAAATTGCTTAATCCATTTACTAAATTTCAAAAGTTTTGATGTGGATAAATTAGATTATATTGTTCGCGATTCATTTCAATCAGGAACTGATAATATGTCTGTAGATATAGAAAGAATTCTTGGAGCGCTAGCTATAGTTGAAATTCATATATTTAAAGATTTTGTAAATATTGAAGAACTAGATCTGTACAATTCTATATATTTTAGTGATTGTCAAAATGGATCACTTGGTAGTGTACCAGAAACACTAAGTGAGTGTTCATTAAAATTAAAAGGAGTAAAACTTTCTGGAGACTTTATCGGATCAATAAAGATTCGAGGGATTGACAGTAACTTAAATAGAGAGACCGGCCAAGGACTTAGCTCAGGACTTCATATTTTTAAAAAAGTAGAACATATTGATGCACATATTATTGATGGAGAAATGAAAGGGAATTATATTGGAACCGTAGAGATTTATACACGTGGTAATGAAGAAAATTCAATTGATGGAACCTTATATTCAAAGTTGTCCGGAAAAATTAAAGGAACGATTGTAGGCTCATTAAAAAAGCCAATTAAGGGAGATACTATATTAGAGATAGGATATAAAAAGAATGCTTTAAACATCATAGAGGATACGTTAATTGCACGAAATCGCTTATACTTATGGATTTATGCACATCATACAGTAACTTATAATGACTATGCTTTGAGACGTGCTGTATTAACGGCTATTTTAGGTAATTCCTTTAATAGTTTAGCTCCGCTAGAGCGGATAAAGGAAGCTGACAATCTACTGCGAAGGAAAATTAACATTAACAATCTTATAGATCAAGAATCTGAAAATTATTTAGTAGAAGATGGAGATTTGCTTAAGAGCATAAAAGAAAGCTTTTCTACTCATGGTAGTGATAATAACGAATACGAACTGGAATGGTTAACGCGCAAGCATAAGTATGCAGTTTGGAAGAATTATGCTGAATACAATATGTATTTTTCCAATTTAAATGATGAGGAAAGGATTTACTTATGGGAGTTATTATTTAATGAATATGCTAAGATTAATGATAAGAATTTCATTAATGTTAAAGAGGCCACTAGTTTCGAATATAATCATTCAATTTTAAAATCGTTTAGTGTAGTTTTCCCAGAAAACGATTGTGAATATGTGTGGATAAAGCCAGCAGGTATAAAACTAGAAGAAATGAATGCTAACCACACTTATATATTGCTTGCAGATAAAACTGTGAAAAGATTAAAGGATGTACTAATCCAAGTCAAAACAACAGAACAGTATGCTGATGATAATTTTTTCTATCTATATACTTCTGTAGAGCTGTCTTATGATGAAAAACTGTTATTGATTAGTTCGCTAAAACAAAAAGTTAGAAATAAATAGAGCCAATCTGTATTCCTATTTATCAAAGGCTAGATATTTATTTTTGTATGTTTTTTCGTAGGTAATTTCTTTTCCGAACCAATTTAGCGGAATAAAAGTATCTGCATCTTTTCTATTGTCAAATTCTACTTCTGCAGTAATTAGGTCAGAATATTTCCCCTTAAAGATATCAATTTCTATAGTTAATTTAGTATTGGATTTATACTTATCTTCATTCATAATTTCCATATAATATCTGTCTTTATGGATTAATTCGCTAATAATGTTAGTAAATAACCTTTCAAACAAATCCCTTGTTATTTCTATTTCAAATTCCTCTCTTTCTAAATCTCCAGTTGATTTAATTGTTAGAAAATAGGAACTACTATTTTCTTCAACCTTCTGCCTAATCCTTATCTCGGGGTCTTTAGATATATACCCTTGTATAATTGTTGAAGTTCTTAGTGCTGATATATCTGGAAGTGAATCTTTATCTACTAAAAACTTACGCTCAATTTCCATATTTAACAGTCCTCCTAAATAGGTGATGAAACTAAACTTTTTTTTAGCTTTTCTTCCTTGCCTTAATGCCAGCAATTAAAGCGTTAATATATGCAATATCCTCATCACTGAGGCCGGAGGTGTCAAGGTTGTGGTAGGCTTTTGTTTCAATTCGGGATTCTTGGTGGTTATAGGTGTCGGATCGGCTGAGCAGATAGTCGGTTGATACTGCAAAAAAGTCAGCAATTAAATTAAGAGTTTCTTTATCAGGGAATCTTACATCAGTCTCGTATTTTGATACAGCTGAGTATGAAATATTAAGTTTGCTTGCCAACTCTTCTCTACTTAAGTCAGCTTTTTCTCTAAGGGCTTTCAGCCTATTTCCGAAACTCATAATTCATCACCTCGTGATATAGTATAGCACATATTGTCCAATCATCATTATATTTTGGACGTATTGTGAAATTAGCTGTTGACATTGGACTTAGTGTCCACTATAATGAAAGTTAGTTATTGGACATAGCGTCCAAATTGGAGGTGGATAGATGCGCTTATATTTAAAAGGACTTCGCATACAAAGTGATCTTACAGTTTCTGAAATGGCCGAAAAACTTGGTGTTTCAGAGTCGTTCTATTATAAAATTGAAAGCGGAGTTCGAAATCCAACTATAAGCTTAGCTAAACAAATTTGTGACATTTTGGGTGGAAATGTGGAGAGGATTTTTTTTGCTCACAATATGGACGATGTGTCCAAAAATATAAGTAGTACAACCGATGATTCGACGCAGAAAGTGAGTTGATTCCGATGAAGATTCCAATTAAAAACCGAATTCAGATGCTTCGCTGTGTACATGACATTGACCAGCAAAAGCTGGCCGACGACCTCAGAATCACCCGGACATATTTATCAAAGTTGGAGAATCAGAAATTTTCCCCGGGGCCGGGTCTCATAGAAAGGGTTTGCAATTACTTCGGCAAGGAACTGGGTGAGATTTTCTACATTGAGAAAGGTGAGGGGGTGGATGTCGGTTGCCGGAAACAAAAGGGTTGAAACAGTACGTGCATACGTTGACGGTTGACAGGAAAACCGGGGAGCCGTTGTCCGAAACTTTCGAACCTCACCCTGAGGAGCCAGAGATCAGTGATCGGGAGTTCGCTACAAGATTCCTCAGGGCTTATGTCGGAGATATCGGGAAGTATGTAGACGGGATGCTGAATGAATTTGAGATGCAGGGGAGGGAGAGAACCTCCCAGGACGGGATGCATCGGGCGAAAGGTGCTTAAAGAAGGGCATATAGGCGGGAGCGTTTGCTTGTTGCCTTTATTATATTGCCAGAACTGCTGCATGGCTACCTGCATATGCATATGGTTACTTTACCGAAGGGAGGTGAATGTAAAATGAAGTTTGGTATTTTGGCAAGACAGGCAAGGCTTGATATCAGTATGCCGTCGAAGGAAGCGGCAGTCAGGCTGCATATAACCCGTCAGACACTTTCTAATATGGAGAGCGGCGAAACGGAGCCCGATCCGCAGAACGTGATTAACATGGTGAAGCTTTACAATGAACCGTCTTTGCTCAATGCACACTGCCGGCTGAACTGCCCGATCGGAAGCAAGTTGAACTACATGCTCCCGAACAGGATGCCAAGGAACATGACGGTTATAACGGTCAGGAACATGAAGGAGTCTGAGGAGCATATCAACTGTCTGAAGAATTTCGCATACGGCAGTGTGTCGGGCAAGGAAAGGCCGCTTTTGAAAAAGGAAGCCAAGGAGATTCTGCAGGCAGAGTATTGGATCGAGACATGGAAGGAGCAGATTATCCGGGAGTATGGCCTTGATGAGCTCGAAAGCCTGATCAGGGAAGTCAACTGTGATTATATCGATGAGGGTTTGGTTTGTACATAGGAAGGGGGAGACGCCATGTCGGTCGGACTTGCACGTAAATTGAACAGGCTCGGTTACAGTGTTTCCCATGACGGGGACAAGGGCTGGATTATTGTTAGAAAAGAAAAAGCAGCTTTGGAAAGCCGCTAAAAGGGTTACTTAAATAATAACAAATATGTAGCATCGTGTCAAATATGTTTGTGATTGGTGCATGTGAAAGGAGGGTTTATGGAGGACAAGCTTAAGGAGGTCATTCTTGCCGCCCTCGCAATAAAGCTGGACTGTCCGGTCGAGGTCACTTCGGCAGAATGGGAGACGGCCAGGGTGGAGACATTGAATGATATTTATTGCAACAAGGTATGCAGCCTGAGGGACACACCGCTCGACTATTTCATCAATACCATGGTGACGATGCTGGCGGTCATGAAACGGATTGCTGCGTGAAAATACTAAAGACACAGGGGGTTCATATGATTCATTGGCTTGCAAGGATATTCAAGAAGCAATATGGATACAGGATTCAATTACTGGGCTATGACCGCAGGAAGCGGCGGATTCTATAGTTGTTGGCCGGACGGCATTGTCCGGCCTTTGGCTTATCACCGCACTGGAACATCATTGTACCAATAACCGAAGTTTAACCCGTTTGAAGTTACTTATACGTTGAGAGGGTTGAAATGAACTACATAACAGAGATAAACGCCTTCGAGGATTGGCTGGAGACTAATCCGTTGCCTGACACTGCACAATTGATGTGGTACAAGCTTATGTGTATCAACAATAAATGCGGGTGGCTTGACTGGTTTGACCTGGCTAATACGACGCTCATGGCGAAAATGAATATTTCATCTGAAAAGACCTTGATATCCGTCCGCAACATCTTAATGGACAAGGGGCGGATCAGGTACAAGCCCTCCGGCAACAGAAAAAAGGCGGGCAGGTATTCTATTGTTTCCTTCAGGTTTGATGCTTCTACTGTAAAAAATACAGTAGAAAGGGAAGTACAAATGGAAGTAGAAACGGCAGTAGAAGTGGCAGTAGAAACGGCAGCTTTATATAAACTAAACGAAACTAAACGTAATATATCTCTTTCTAAAATGCAAAAACAGGCGTACGCGCAGTATGTGACACTCACCGGGGAAGAGCACAACAAGCTGGTCGGTGACTACGGCGTCACGATGGCGGAGCGGATGATCGAAGTGCTGAACAACTACAAGGGGGCAACCGGCAAGAAGTATAAATCGGATTACCTCGCGATACTGAACTGGGTTGTCGGCAAGGTCGAGGGAGATATAGCCAAAAGTGTGGATTTTGTGTGATGGAGGTGTTTTATGAGACCGTGTGATGCTGTTCCAGGGATGAAGGTGTGTATCAATAATCCGGTGCTCCGGGATATCGACGATAAACTGCTTTACTTGAAGTCGGGTGAGTTTCTGGGATTCGCCGGACGTGTCCCGGACCATAGCGCCCGTAAAGGGAATTACATCTGCAAGGTCAGGATGGACGACAGAACTGTATTGACTGATTATTTCTACGTAAAGGATTTGGCGCCGGACCACAGGGTGTCGATTGATGATTTGAAAGCGGGTACATTGGGGGCGGCGAATGGATAAATACAAGAGGCATGAAGATTTGTGCAGGCTGTTGAACGAGACGTACAGGGCGAAAAATGAGGCATATGGGGATTCCTTCGGGAGGACCTTCCGGGAGCTGGGCATTATCAGCGCCGTGACCCGGATGTATGACAAATTCAATAGGGTGAAGGCCCTGGCCACCGGAGCCGAGAACAGGATGAAAGCCTGAGGGACACGCTTCTGGATATGGCGAACTACTGCATGATGACAGTGATTGAGATGGAGAGCGCTGAAATAGAGGGGGATTCGCATTATGAACGAGAAGCGGCTATTAGCGAAAATAAATCGGCTTAATAAGCAAATGAATGATGAACGCAAAAAGCTTGAAGATGAAGGGTATCAGGTGATTTCGGTATATAACAAGAGTACCAACAAGGACGAACTGAAGCTCGTGAAAAAAGCTGAATGCATTTGAAGGTGAAGATATGCTTGGATATTTGGATTTTGTTTATACGCCGGATGGGCGGTTCGGGATGATCCTGGCTTATAGCTCGGAAAATCATAAGTACAGGGTTGTCTTTAACTGGTGCAAGAACAATGAGACTTCGGAGTATTTTTTCAAGGAAGATTTGAAGGCTGTGGTGTGAATGGGAAGCACAGGATGATGTTTTGATGAGGAAATGGAGCAATAGGGGTGTCAGGAGATGAAAGATTGTGGACTGCCAAAGGGACGTGAGGACCAGTGCTGCTTAAACCACGGTGGTATGTGTACTTTGGATACCGCAGACTTTTGCGAGATTGACAGAGCTGTGGGTATGCGAGGGTGCGGATTTATTGGTGTAAATGACCGGTATCTGCTCTGGAAGTACGGGGTGCCATACAAGGAATTGACCTGCGGGAACTGCGGTTATTATGAAGCCGGCCAGTATAGCCAAGGTATTTGTGCGAATGTTGATGTCAGGCCTCATACAAAAGGTATTAAAGATAACGGAGAAACGAATTACATCAAATCGAAGGAATATTACAGTGGCGCTCATGCTTGTGGAAAATTTGTAAAAAAAGGAAGTGAGGCAATGCCAAAGAAGAAGGCCAATAATAGTGGTCATTGCGATACATGTGGTCATAGAACAGCCTGCATCCTAAGCGGTAATAATGTGGAGCCAAGCGTGACAAGAAGCTGCGGAATGCATATGCCTGATGAATTATTTAACGGATCAAATGCGGAGCACACATGCCAAGAATGCGAACACTTCGGGTCACCTCACTGGTTCAATGTGGACTTTCACAAAAGCCCGGAAGAGTGTTCATATGGCTGCACCTACGGTACTGACAATAAAACAGACGCACATTTTGCTAAGTATTTTGTGCGGAAATCGAATAAGGCTTGTAAATTCTTTGAACTAAAGGGGGTAGAAAAAGTGCCAAAACAGAAATATTGGACAAAGTGCGGCCGGCAATTCGCGAAGAATAGCACAGCCGTTGTGACGGGATACGATATCGATCTTCGCGAAGAAGGTACAATATCGGAAGTATATCAAATCCTTAAAAAAGAAGCTTTTGAAGCCTTAGTTGAATGCGTCCAATGTCCTTTCAAAGTTAAGGTAACAGAAGGATATCCACCAATCTTTAAACGTTGGGAATGCCGAGCGGGATCCCGGGAGCCGAATCATACAACCGAGTGGACAGGTAGTCTGGAAGATAAAAACACCTTGAATATTCACAGCTTGGATCATCAGCTTTTGGAGGAAATACTTCAATTCTGCAAAGATCATCCCGACCTGGGTGCCGGATATAATGCCGACCATATGGCTGATTGCCGGCGGACGATATCTGTCAGCTGCAGCTCCAATAAGATGGGAATAGCGGCTAAGAAGGAACTTATAGACAAGTTTTTCTTTGTAACGCCGGTTACAACAGATAAGCTGGTAAAAAAGCACCATTGCGGAAACTGTGATTATGGTCACTGGTTCAGCGGAGAGAATACTTATACCAGTGTGGTGTCAGATGATGGCATACGCACCATAAAGCGTCCATGTGATACTGACACGCACTATTGTTATCAAGTTTCCGAGGAGGGGCAAAAGAAAATTGCCGCTGATAAAGATTTCGATCCGAATACATCTCCTGATTGGTGTCCATTGGAAAAGAGTGCTCTTACGAATCAGCCAGAAGTCAAGGACGATCAATACGAAGGCAATGATGAATTATTTGTTGAGCAAAAATGTCGCATTTGTGGATGTACTGACAACAATGCTTGTGATGGCGGATGCTATTGGGTGGAACCTGATTTGTGCAGTAGATGTGCTGAAAATTCTTGTGACGAGACTAATTGTCCTTTTAATAATGGGCAGGGTAGCTGTTGCTTCGCTGAAGAGGATTCTGAGTGCGAGGGCTTTCAACAGATTGTTATTAAAGCTGTAGATGAGTATAGCTGTAAAAATCCTGATGTTTGCCTGACTCACAAGATAATCGTGGATCCGGATTCCTGTGATGTCCAGGGTGTGGGGAGTAACTTATACGAACCTGAGAACGAAACCCCAGAAAATGATACAAAAACCCTGGAAAATGTGAACAAGACTACCATTTCTGCGAACGATACGAGAAAACCCGAAATATTTGACTATTCCACGGTGGATGATGAAACAGCCCAGTATCTTCGGGAAAAAGCTTTCAGAATTGCAGAGATTTCCGGAAAGGCTAAAACCCTTATTGGGAAAGAGTTAAAAGATGCACAAGATGAATTATCCAAACGAGGGTATGGCTGTTTTGAAGAATGGTACACCGCAGGTGGATATTCGAAAACACAGGTATATCGTTTGATTAATCGTTATGATTTTGTTTGTTCCAATTTGGAACAAGCCAGCGAATTGGAACAGTTACCTGATTCTTTGATGTATGAGATTTCTAAGCCATCGGCACCAAAAAAACTTGTTGATGCAACTATTTTAGGTGACATCAAAACACATAAGGATTATAAGGCTATGGAAGAGAAGCTCAAAATCGCAGCCAAAGATAAGCAGTATTGGATGGAGCAGGCGAATATCGCTTCAGATCAGAGAGATAAGGAACACAAGCAAAGAGAAGCATTACTTCAGGAAAAAACCAGCATTAATAAAAACATTCAAAATCTTCAGCAACAGTTGGAGCAGGCAAAGCGCAATAGCAATCCTACAAAGGTCCAGGAGCTTGGTAAGAAGATTTCCGAGTACCAGGAGGAAATTGAAAACTATCAACAGCAGATAGGCACCTTAAATCAGCAGTTGGCGGAGAAGAACCGTGAGCTCAAGGAAAAGCCCATTGAAGTTTCCGCCACCAGGGAGATCATACCGGACGAGATTATGGATCTGATTTACAAGAAGGTAATTCACGCAATTGAAGCGGTCAAATTCCTCACGGACAGGGAAATCGAAATTTTTACTGAAGCTGTTGATTCCGATGAAACGCAAGATATCACCCTGACGATTGATTCCTCAATGAGCAGGCTCAGAAAAATTAAGCTGAAAATGTTTGATTCAGTGGAAGGTGCAAAGTAATAAAGCTTTACAAAGATGATTAAGGGAGGTTTTCCATGATAATCAAGTCTATTACCCTGAGTCAGCCATATGCGACATTAATCACTCTGGAGGAAAAGCAGATCGAGACAAGAGGCTGGCCGGCGAACTTCAAAGGAAAACTCGCCATTCATGCAGGAAAGAAGATCGATATCGAAGCCTGCCGGAATCCGCGAATCAAAGCAGTCCTTGAAAAACACGGAATTATGATTCCGGAAAAACTGCCTACCGGTTGCGTTCTTTCCATCTGCAATCTGTTCGATTGTGTCCAGATGCAGTACAGTTCGGAAGCAAGACACAATATTATAGTGCCGGGATATAAGCTTTCTGATCAGGAATATGATTTCGGATGTTATGAACATGGGCGGTGGGCATGGATTCTTGCAAATGTAAGAAAGCTGGATACTCCAATTCCGGCAGTCGGAAAGCTGAAGCTCTGGGATTTTGATACGGACAAAACAAAGGTTTACGGACGAGGATGGAGTGCATGAGCTGCCGCGATTGGTGTAGGAGAAAGAAGCCTGTGAGATGAGGGAGGTTATTATGTACGACATGGTTGATAAATGTATTGGAATAGAATCGGTTGTTGCCAGGATAGAAATAGATGAATCTTCAAGTATCGATGCAAAACTTACTTTACTGCATTCACATTATGAAAACAGCTATGGCGAGTTTATTCCTGCAAAGAGCATCACACTTTATGGGAAAGAAAACTTGAATAAATTAAGGAATCTTCTAAATGAATGTTTAGCAGAAGAATAAGAGGGGTGATCAGGATGGATGACAAGGGAAAAGGGTTTAAGGCCGGGGATGAATGTCCGTTTTGCGATTGTGAGCTTGCAGTGGAGGATGGCGTGGTCAGGTGTACGGATGATGACTGCTTCTTTAATGAGGTGCAATTGGAGTAGGGATTTATATTTCTGCCCGACTTGCAATCATGGTTTGGAGAGCTTGTAACAGTAGGACTGGAGGGATTGGGAATGAATGAAAGTTTAAGAACGGCAATACAAGAGGCGTTTGCGGGATGTCTTACCAACGAAGATGTTACCATGCTTTATGCTGAATTGCGGCTCGAAATAGACATGCAAATGAAAAATATGCATGGAAGTGTAAATAGCGAGGATTAATTCGACATAGCAGGATTGTGAGCGGCAATGCCGCAGAAAGCGAGGATTTTATGGAAAAGAATATGAAGTCCGGAAGAAAGTATTTTATCATTAACATTGACGAGCCTTATGCAGAACAGATATATGATGTTCTTAAAGCCGGGCAGACCGCGAAAGGGCAATGGCCTGAAGGTGATATATCTTTTGATGAGTGGAAGGAACAAACTTTTGGTGCGAATCAATCTGAGTTAAAAGCATTCCGAGTTGATGATTACCAAACTGTAGCTGCACGCAGTCTTGATGAGGCAAAGCGGTTTTATATCGATGAATTGGGCGGTGAGGCAGAAGATTTTGAAGGATATGAAATTGACCCCGACAATGAAATAATGTGGTTTCCAATGTCTACACTGCCATCAAAATACCATATACCACCTTTTAGGGATTTTGAAGGTGATAAATGTGTAGAGGTTACTTTGAGAGTTGCAATGGATCATCGGTCAGATGCAGATTCGTATCTTTTGTCTGTCAGCTCAGAACTTTTGTAAGTTCGCAATAGTAGAATATTTTGAAAAAACAAGAGAGAGATAAATACAAGGGATGAAGAAAGGCGGGGGCTGATATGGATATTTCGCTGGAGAAGATTATTGAAATAGGAGTGCAGGCAGGAGTACGGGAGGCAATGGACAGATTGGGCAGGGAAAAGGAGGAGAGAAGGAAGGGACGGCATGATCGTCGGCTTAGGAATACAGATCTATTATTGAAAAATTATAAGACATTTATTGCACATTGCAAAACAGCAATATACACCAGCAAGCAGTTGGCTGAGAATAATGCCATTGATATTCTTGATGAGATCGAGGATAGTGATGATGAGGTCTATATTCAGTCGATCATGCGGACCAAGGAGAGGACGGCTATCATTGTTAAGCATATTAAAAGGATTCTGGAGTATTATCGATACTTATCGAGAAAGGATTCGGAATTAGAGCGGAAATGCAATGTAGTTTTCGGGATTTACATTGAAAAAAAGACGTACCGACAGATGGCCGAAGAATTGTATTGCAGTACAAAGACGATTGATCGGGATCGAAGGGAGGCAATTGAGGAACTGTCAGTACTAATCTTTGGAGTAGATGGGTTGAAACTAGATATGTAATTTTAAATTAGATGAACTTTACTATATAAGCCGCTTTTATAAGCGGCTTTTTAAAGGATTTTTTACAGATATGGCGAATTACGGTATAAGGGTATTACAATGAAATGTATAATCTATCAAATAGATTATTAAAGTATTTGGAGGTGTTAAATGAAAAGAATAATAGGTTTAATTATCGTATTAATGGTTATTACCTCAAATAGTATTGTTTACGGGGCTGAAAGCTCACAGGAAATAAAAAAAATAAAGGTTTACTTTGAGACAAAAGAAGCTACATTAAAAAACCCGGTAATCAGTGTTAATGATTCAGTTCTGATGTCATATGACGATCTTTTTCCTAATTTAGGTATTCTAAATGACAAGAACCATATTATATGGAATAGTAAAGGTAAAAGTTTAACTATTATATATGGCAAGCAAAAAATCCTATATAAGATTGACTTTAATATTGCCAATGTAAGTAACAAAAAATTCAATCTTGATGCCAAACCAATTATTTATAAAAATAAGCCTTATATCCCAATAACATCTGTCGAAAGTGTTTTTAGTAAGAAAGTTTGTTATGATAATTATTTAAATCGTCTATACATCCGGGATATGATAGAATTTAAAAAGATTAAAGACATTTTAGTAAAATCAATTGATGCATCACAAAAAATACGCAACGGATCTAGTGTTTATGAATATAAAGATAAAAAAGTTCAAATAAAAGATGTATATACATTTGATTGCATAACACATATTTTGCATAGAAAAGGTACTATTACTGATGAAGCTGTAAATGACTTTGAGAGCTACTACATTAATGATTTAACTTATGAAAGATATACGGTTCATAAAGGCAATTCAGAACCAACTTATGAATGGCACATGAAGAAGGCTACCGATGAGGATATAAATGTGTATAACTTATACACTGTTTTTTCAAACAGGTTTAATATACAAGATTCCACAATAGCTGGAGCGACCTTTAAAGTAGTTGGAAATGAAATTATTATTAGTGGAAAGTCATTACTCTACTTTAAAGATTCCGAGTATGATAACAAGAAACAGGAGATTCCAAATACATCGTTTGAGATTCATATTGGTAAAACAGACAATTTGATCAAGAAATATAATTATAGTTGTCAAAGTATTTTACTGTACAACCCTGAAGCACCTACTAAATTTGATAATGGTATGTCACAATATTATACATCCGTTAATAGCAGTGAAAACGTCTCTATGCCTGATTTTAGCAGGGAGGTAGTTGTAGACGATACTAATATTATACCTATTGACGATGATACTAATATTAGAATTACATATTGAGCCAAATGTCTAAAAGACGTCCTTGACAAGTCTACATAGCAGATTTAATATGATAATGTGAAAAATACCGCTTGAGAAAACCCAGGCGGTTTTTCTATTTTGAGGTGGGTGATTTTATGAATATCGTTGAGCCGATCCGGGATCCGGACAAGGTGAAGCTGATCAGCACATATCTCAAGCAGAGCTGCGACCGCAACTATATCATGTTCATGATCGGTATTTATTCGGGACTGAGGATATCGGACATACTGCGACTGAGAGTAAGAGATATCAAGGACAAGAACCTGATCAGTATCCGCGAAGCCAAAACCAGGAAACAAAAGACATTCACCATTAACCCGATCCTGAAGAAAGAGATCAAGGTATACTGTGAAGGCAAGGATCAGAACGAATACCTGATCAAGAGCAGAAAGGGCAAGAACAAACCGATCACCAGGGAGATGGCCTACAGAGTTTTACATGAGATAGGCGATCTCTTCAGCCTCCCTTATCTTGGCACTCATACAATGAGAAAGACATTCGGATACCATCATTACATGCAGTATAAGGACGTGGTCCTGCTGCAGAACATTTTCAACCATTCCAGCCCGACAGTGACGCTCCGGTACATTGGTTATGAGCAGGAGAAGATGGACAAGAGTATCAAGGATTTCAAAATTTTTTAATCATGGATGTCACATATTGTATCGACGTTACATTCAGTTTTCCGATTTAGGTGAAGTGCTTAATATTGATGGCTGCGAGCCAATAGCGCGAATGCAACAGAATTAGTATTATGTTGCATTCAGAAAATTTTCTCTTCCTTAATTTAAGCAAAAAGATCATGTTACATTCGAGGTGATTTGGTGGCAAACAGGTCAAAACGGCCATGTGCTTATCCGATGTGTTCTGCCCTGGTTGATAGAGGTTATTGCGACAGACACAGGAATGTAAGCCAGCTCCACGACAGGCGGAGAGGCTCTGCTTCAAGCCGTGGCTACACATATAAATGGCAGCAGTATTCAAAGTGGTTTCTACAGCTGTCAGAGAATACATTCTGCAAACTACAGCTTCCTGGCTGCACCAATTTGTCGGAGTGTGTTGATCATGTCGACCCGCCCGATGGACCTGATGATCCACGGTTTTGGGATACAGACAACCATCAGGGTGCCTGCATCCACTGCAACAGTGTCAAGGGACATAAACGTATTGAAGGAAAGGGCAAACCGTTTGAATCCGTACAAAGGGGAGGGGGTGGGTGAAATCTCTACAGCATTTGAATTCAAGACCGCGTGCTGCCTCGGGTGTGAAAAAATGTCGTGAAATCAAAGTTCTATATATTTTTAGGGGAGGTGATGCCGGTGCCGGGAAGACCAGCGAAAAACATTGACTGGCATATTGCCAATGGAAACCGGAGGCATTTGACAAATGACGAAATAGAATCAAGGTCAGAACATGAAGCAAGCATCCGGTCGGGAGTCAGGAATTTCAAAGCCAGCGAACAGGTCATGAAAAATATGGTTGCCCTGAATCAATTCAAAAAGTTGAAGAGGCTTTTCAGGTGCATCAAATGTATTGAAGGCATGGATGAGAATATTATTAATCGTTACTGCCTTCTTTTTGCAGAAGCGGAAGCTTTGGAGAAACTGCTGCTGACCATGAATGATGACGTTGACAATTGTGAAGATTTTAATGACAGATTGTCATTGTACAAAGCCATATCCGGAACACAGGCCGGCTTGAACAAATCCAGAGACATGCTTCTGAAAATCGAGGACCGGCTTCTGCTGAATCCGACATCCCGAATAAAGAATGTGCCACCAATGCCAAAGAAGCAGGGAGAAGATCCGAATGCGGAACTATTCGATTGATGATCTTGATTCTTTACATCCTACAACCAGGTATGCAACTGAAGTTGTACTCGGATTAAGGAACGCCTGTGAACTTGAAATACTTTCGTGTAAAAGGCACTTGAATGATCTTGAGAGACAAGGGACAGATCAATTCCCCTTTGTCTTTGATGAATCCCGGGCGAACCGGATATTCGAGTGGTTCGAACGGTGCTGCCGTCATGTGAAAGGAGTTTACAGCGGCCAGTTGATAAAACTCCTGCCCCATCAACACTTTGATCTGGGATGTCTGTTCGGTTGGGTTCATATAAAGTCAGGACGACGCCGGTTCAAGAAATCATATAAACAGGTTGGTAGAGGGAATGCAAAATCAGCCGAGATGTCGGGCATTTCGAATTATGGGCTATGTGGGGATTGTTACTATCCATTGGGACATCCTGAGCTGCGGGTTTATGAAAAGAATCCCCAGGTTGAGTGTGCTGCAGTTGACAAGGACCAGGCGAAAATAGTGTGGAATGACGCCAAGGAAATGGGGCTGGCCAGCCCGGATATCCGCCGCCGGCTGGATATAAAAAAGACTTACATAACCCATAAGCAGCGGGGCGGTCACCTGCGGCCGTTGTCCAAAGATACCAGGAACAAGGATGGTCTGTCACCCTGCATTGTTGTTATCGATGAATACCATGCACACCCGACATCGGAAATACATGATGTTTGTTATTCGGCTTTCGGGAAGCGGGCACAGAACTTGATGTGCATCATTACGACTGCAGGAAAGGATGCTGAAAACAACCCCTGCAAAAAGGAATATGACATCTGCGTGAAGATCCTGAGGGGTGAGATTATTGATGAACATTACTTCGTTATAATCAGGCAACTGGACAAGGATGACAGTAAGCATGATATGGAAGCACTGAAAAAGGCAAATCCGATGCTTCAGGTGGAAAATGAATATGCACAGTATTTATTGGAGCAGATCAGGGATGAGCATGATAAAGCATACGGATCCAACGACCATGCAAAAATCCGGGAATATCTCACCAAGCGTTGCAACCTCTGGCAGATGGATAGCGAAAAGAAGTTCATGGACGGGTTCATGGACAAATACAAGGCACTGGCAGTTCCCCGGGAAGTATTCCTGGCTCTTGTTAAAGGTCGGGACTGTTATGCCGGAGCAGACCTTTCAAAACGGATTGACCTTACCGGTAATGGGTATGTATTCAGGCTGGAAGATGGGCGGTATGCAGTATTGGCACATGGATGGCTGCCAAGGGACAGGGCGCAGTGGCATATGGACAACGACCACATGGACTATGAATACCTTGAAAAGGATGGCGGGTGCACAATCCAGGAGGGAGGCGTAATCGATACCGATGGCATGATCGAGTATTCGGAGGAATTGAAAAGTGTACATGGGTGGAACATCCTTGAGTGGGATCTGGATCCTGCCACAGCCTACCAGTTTGGAAACGATCTGAAAAAAAACAACTATACGGATGATCAGGTAGTTGATATCCGGCAGGGTCCTCTTACTTTATCGGAGCCTACCAAGTTTTTCAGGGAACTTGTTATAAAGGGCAAGCTCGTACATGATGGTAATCCGCTTCTGACATGGTGTGTTAGTAATGCTATGGAGGTCGATAAGGGAGGTGGCCTGATTATGCTGTCTAAAAAGCACAAGGATGACACACAGCGGATTGACCTGTTGGCAGCCATTATTACTGCAATGCGCAGAGCAATGGTAGTTGAGCAGGACACAGAGGATGTTTCGGCATATGCAAAGGATGATTTCCTTAAAAAGATATGGAGCTGATGTGATGCAAAGGATACTAAAGGTGTTGAGGAACTATATGGAAGATATTCTTATCATAAGTGGCCTGTTGCTAATTACTGGGACCACTTTTTTTATTGATATCTTGGCGGGCTTTTATATAGCTGGATTGATTCTATTGGGGCTCGGGATATATTTTACCAGGTATCCACCGGGGAGGTGATGAACATTGATTTTTAGGAATAGCTTTCGGAACCAGAGCGCCGAGCTCAGTGATGTAAAAACACTGATGGAATGGCTGGGGATGGATGCGGGTGCGGTGAATGTAAAAGGGACAAAGGCATTGAAAGAGATTACATTTTATTCTTGTATTAAGTTTCTGTCGGACACTCTGTCGAAACTGCCGCTAAAAACATACATGGACAGTAACGGTGCTAAACAGCCTGCATCCCATTATATCAACTACTTCCTTTCGGTCAGGCCGAACCCATACATGAGCCCATCCGACTTCTGGAAATGTATTGAGGCGCAGCGCAGTATCAAGGGCAATGCCTTTGTGTGGCTTGATATTGCCGAGAGAGGGCGGAACGCAGGTAAAATTCAGGGGCTTTATCCGTTAAAAAGCTCGCAGATGAAGATTTATGTTGATGATGCAGGGCTGATCAATAATAAAAACACCGTATGGTATGTCTATACGGATGATCTGGGTAAGCGTTACAAGATGCAGGCCGATGAGATATTACACTTTAAAGGCCTTACAACAGACGGAATAGCAGGGTTGGATATCACGGAAATCCTGTCAAGCAGTCTTGAAAATGCTAAATCTGCAGAGCAATACATCAATAATTTCTTTAAAAATGGTATGCAAACCAAGGGAATCGTGCAGTATACCGGAACTTTAACGACAGAAGCGAAAAACACTTTTCGTGATAACTTTGAGGAAATGTCCAATGGTCTCAAAAATGCACATAAGATCAGCCTGCTTCCAATCGGGTACCAGTTCCAGCCAATTAGCATGAATCTAACCGATGCCCAATTCCTCGAGAATACAAAGCTGACTATCCGGCAGATAGCAGCTGCATTCGGGATCAAGCTGCACCAGATCAACGACCTTGATCGTGCGACTTTCAGCAATATAGAAGAGCAACAGCGTGAGTTTTACGTGGATACGTTACAGGCGATCCTCAAAATGTATGAGGATGAAATGCGGTATAAGCTTTTTCTGGATGCTGAAATCAATGCAGGATATTATGTCAGGTTCAATGTCGACAGCATTCTCCGGGGTGATACTGAGAAACGATACAATGCCTATGCCAAAGCGATTCAGTTCGGTTTCAAGACTCCCAATGAATGTCGGGAGAAGGAGGAGGACCCACCGAAGGAAGGAGGTGACCAGCTTTACTTCAACGGAACGATGATTCCTATTACAATGGCTGGCAAGCAATATATGAAGGGAGGAAACAACGGTGAGGGTAATTGAGTTTAACAACAGAGACAAGAATGGAAGAGAATATGTTTGCGGCCGGTTTGAAATACGGAATCAAACGTTGGAATCCGCTGATCTTTTCATTTATGGGGATATCATGAGTTATAAATGGGACGATTCCGACATAGTTCCACAGGATGTAGCCGGTTTTCTAAAGAATCTTGACGGAACAGGCAAGTTGAATATCTACATTAATTCCGGCGGTGGATCGGTATTTGCAGGATTGGCAATATACAATCAGCTCAAGCGGCATACGGCAGAGAAAACGGTTTATATTGACGGCGTCGCGGCATCAATTGCTTCGGTGGTTGCCATGGCCGGTGACAGGCTGATTATACCGTCCAATGCTTTTCTTATGATACATAAGCCCTGGAATCTGCAAGTGGGGAATGCCAATGACATGCGCAAGATGGCGGATGATCTTGACCGGATTGAAGACGGCATCATGAATGTTTACCGTGAAAAACTGGCAGATGGCGTTGATATTGAAGAAATCCGCACTCTTGTCCAAGCTGAGACCTGGTTGAACGGGAAGGACGCAGCAAGATATTTCAATGTGGAGGTTGGTAAGGGAAACAATGCTGCGGCTTGTGTATCCGGTTTCTATGGGAGTTATAGGAATGCGCCGGTATGCTTGATGGATATTTCACCGGATCCGGGAACGGGGCCGGGATCAGAATTAATGACGGAAAATGAAATTGAAAAGGAAAAATTGTTGTTGGAACTGAGTCTCCTGTGAGGCTCTTTTTTTATTACTAAAAAATGAAAGGGTGGTATTCAAAATGACAAAAAAGGAAAGAGAACTTCGCGCACAGCTTACGCAGGTTACAAATGAAGCAAGGCAGCTTGCGGAAGAGAACAAGATGCCAGAAGCGAAGGTGAAAGCGGAGGAGGCAAAGGCACTTAAGGAACAGATTGAGCTGTTGTCGGAGCTGGAGAATTTGGAATCCGGAAGCGGCAGGGAAGTGGGCGGCGAAAATACTGCGAAGGATGAAGCGGAGCAGGAAAAGGAATATAAAAACGCATTCATGAAAACCTTCAGAAACAAGAAACTGAGTTCCGATGAAAGAAACATCCTTGAGGCTAGGAACGCAATGTCGGAAGGATCACCTGCAGATGGAGGCCTGCTTGTACCCCAGGATATCCAGACCAGGATCAACGAAAGGAAAAGAGCCCTTCCGGACCTGACAAACCTGATCTATATTGAACAGGTAAACACAAATACCGGTACAAGAGTATTCGAAAAGATTGCTACGATGACACCGTTCACCAACCTGACGCCCGAAGTAGTTACCGACATAGCTGATATGGGCAATCCTCAGTTTGAATCGGTTTCTTATGCGATCAAGAATTATGCAGGATGGCTGCCAATATCCAACGACCTTTTACAGGATAGTGACCAGGCTATTATGAACTATCTGTCAAACTGGATTTCAAAGAAATCCGTAGTAACCCGGAACGGACTATTATTGGCATTGCTTGGAGTAATGGGCAAAATTGCACTGAGCGATTGGAAAACGTTGAAAAAGGTGATAAATGTAACTCTTGACCCGATGCTTGCGGCCGGCGCAGTAATCCTTACAAACCAGGACGGCTTCCAGTTGATGGATACATGGGTTGACGGACAGAACAGGCCACTCCTCAAACCTGATATTACCAACCCCAGTGCCTATACCTTCGGCGGAAAACCGATTATTGTTGCGCCCAACAGTGTATTGGCAACAACCGGCACAACTACAAAGCTGGCACCGACAATCATCGGTACATTGACAGAGCTTGCGGCTATGTTTGAAAGACAGGGCTATCAGATTAAGAGCACGGATGTCGGTGGAAGCGCATTCCGTAGAAATAATACGGAACTGAGGGTTATTGAGCGGGAGGATTTCAAGACGATTGATACGGCGGCTGCGGTATACGGCCAGCTCGATGTTACTTCAATATAGGGATTACAGGATAAGGGAGAGGGCGGAACAAGCCCTTTCCCTGAATGAAAGGAGACCTGTATGAAAGTTCGTATTAAAATAGACGGTTTGACCCTGGATGGTAAGGAGTATAAGAAGAACAGCATTGAGGAACTACCCTGGCAATTGGTGGATAACTGGACCGCAAGAGAATGGGTGGAACCGGCCGGAAAGGATGAAGACCTGCAAAAGGATGGTGATAATAGTGAGGGTAAGGAAGTTA
The DNA here is from genome assembly GCA_023399355.1 of Bacillota bacterium. Taxonomy (GTDB): domain Bacteria; phylum Bacillota; class Clostridia; order Acetivibrionales; family DTU013; genus UBA1305. The sequence continues at coordinate 70,868 of JAEWQC010000294.1, forward strand.
AGCCCTCCGGAAGCGGAGCCGCTAAGTCTGGCGGAGGCAAAGCAGTATCTCCGGATAAGCGGAAATGATGACGATGCCATGATAACCAGCCTGATAATACAATCAAGAGAATACTGTGAGGGCTATCAGAACCGCAGGATACCTTTGCAGTTGTTGGAGGCATATATGGACAGATTCCCGGATGGGAGCATCATTATAGATGATTGCAGCCCGGTCCGGTCTGTTACCTGTATCTCATATACCGATATGAATGGCTCTGAAAGTGTTGTAGACTCTTCTTCATACTCTCTGGACAATGTGTCCTTCATCAATAAAGTTGACCTTCTTTATGGCAAGCGCTGGCCATCGACAGTTCTTAAACCCAACAACGGAGTGAAAATATCATTTGCAGCAGGATATGAGGTCATTCCTGAATCGGTCAAATGGGCTATGATTCTCCATATTAGGCTGTTGTACGATGATTATAAGCCGGATGAGCGCGAACGGCTGGAGCAGGCGCGGGATTCCCTGTTGTCGATGGAGAGGGTGGTGCCGGTGTGAAGTCAGAGGAATTGAGACATAAGGTCACTGTCGAGCAGTTATCTAAAGCCAAGGATACCGACGGATCCATACTGGAAAACTGGGTGCCGTTTGTTACTGTACGTGCGGGAATCATCACAACCGGTGGACATGAGTTTTACGCTGCACAAAAGATTAATGCCGAGACATCGGCAGTCTTTAAAATCCGTTTTCGGTCTGGCATAAAAACTACAATGCGGATCAGGTATTCTGATGCTGACACAGACCGGATTTTTGAGATTCTACCACCTATAAATAATGTTGGTGGTCTGAACCGTGAGTTATTGATATCAGCTAAGGAGGTGGTCTGATGGAGATATTTGAAGCCTTTACAGGCTACCTTCTAGGCTCTGTTGCATTAAGCAATTTAGTCGGAGACAGGATATTTCCGGATTCCCTCCCTGAGCATCATATCGGGTCGGGAATTGTATATCAGGCAATTGGCGGCGGTGTGGAATATACTTTGCAAAGCCGGGAGAGTTTAAAAACTCCTCAGTACCAGTTCTCATGCTACGGAGCTTCAAATAAAGAGGCCTATGCAGTTTATAAGCAACTGGTTAAAGCCTTTGATGAAGTACCCACATACTTGGAGGGGTTGAACATTCAATTCATAGAACAGTTATCGGAGCCTGTAAAGGACTATGAGCCTGAAACAAAAAGGCACTGTTACAAGGTCGATTTTCAATTTTACTATACTGAACAGGAGATGATTATATGTCTGGAACACTCGGAAATAGAACGACCCTAAAAAAGGGAACCTCTGCAATAGCGGAATTAACCAAGATATCACCACCGGAAATAACGCAGGAAGCGGTTGATGCTACCACACTTGACAGCGAGGACAACTATGATGAGTTTATCGGCGGCAGGTTGAACGGTGGCGAAGTGGGTGTCGAAGGAAATTTCAAAAAAGGTGCGACAGTAGGCCAGGAAACCCTTTTGACTGACTTGAATGCCCAGACGGTAAATGCCTACACTATTACCTTCCCAACCGGGTCTACATGGGAATTCAATGCACTTGTAACAAAGTTCAAAATCGGAGATGTGCAGAAGAATGGCATAATCCCGTTTTCTGCGACATTGAAGGTTAGCGGGAAGCCTGACTTCACATCAGGGACATAAGGGAAATAAGGAGGATATAGATGAGCGTACCATTCGAAACCATTAAACTTGACAGGGAAAGAAAGATTCGATTCCCGATGAGTGTACAGATCCAGATCGAGGCAATATCGGGAAAGAGGATCCATGACGTTATCTCGGAAGCAGACCTGGATTTGAACATGAAGATGCTTTTACTAGGCCTGAAAACGGAAGACAAGGATCTCACCGCTGAAAAACTTATGGCAATTGTCGAAGAATACACTGACAGCACACAACAGATTGCAGATACCGTGGCCAGTGCGCTTGTGAAAGCGATTGCCGGCCCGAAAGCAGAACAGGCATTGAAAGACCTTGCAGAAGCTTTGGAACCGGAGGATGTGGAAGAAAAAAACTTGATGGGGCCGGAAGCTACTGGGATCAACTCCTGAAACTTGCCACCGGCCCTCTTGAGTTAATGCCTTCGGACTTCTGGGAACTGACGCAGGCGGAATTTTTTGAAATGCTGGACGGCTATAAATGGCGTAGGACGCAGCAGATTAACGACAACATATCAAACGCCTGGATGGCTGCCCGGTTTATCTGGGACAGCAACCTGCAGCCGCTAAAAGACTATATGGTCGACAATGAACAGCAAGTGCAGAGGCCTGAAGATATGGAGGCAATTGTACGGGTACTAAACGCCGCATATGGCGGAACTGTGAAGAGGCGGGGTGAATAGCCCCGCTTTGGAGGTTTTTATGAGCGAAACAGTGAAGATCGAAGGTATGGACGAGCTGGTATCAAAGCTTGAACAAATGGGAATGGAAGGCGACAGGGCAGTCGATACGGCACTGGCAGAAGGTGCAATAATAAGCCGGAAGGCCATGCGGAAAAAAGTATATGCAGTATTGAAAAAACGCACCGGGAATCTCGGTGAGAATATAAATATCGGCGATATCCGGGATGGGAAAAAAGGCAAATCAATCGTTGTCGGTGTAGGCAAGGGCGATATATCGGTTGCCTATTATGGAAAGTTCTCCGAGTACGGGACTTCGAAAGAGCCTGCCAAACCTTGGCAGCGCCCTGCATTTGAAGAAAGCAGGGATGAGGTCGCCAATAAAATGATGGAAGTGTTCGGGGATGCGGTGGAAAAATACTTCAAGGGGTGAGGGTATGGCAGTATCACGTTCGATGCTTGTAAAATACATAGCTGATGTGTCAAATTACCAGAAGGGCATGAAGGAAATTGCCCAGTCTACGCAGCAGTCCAAGAAGGAAATGCAGCTATGGGCAGCCCAGAATAATGTATCTTCGAACAGTTCAAAGTATCTAAAAAAAGAACTTGATCTGACAAAAACGACATATGCAAACTTTGGCAAACAGATAAAAGATACTGAGGCTGTGCTACAAAAGGCAAAGACTACCTATGGGGAAAACTCCACCCAGGCAAAGAAGTACTCTGACAAGCTTATGGAGCTGCAGATAAAACACGCTCAACTCGGCAACAAAATAAAGGAAGCGGAGGATCCACTTAAGAGGTTCCAGGGCACCCTCGAAAAAACCGGCAGCATAGCCTCAAAGGCCGGATCATTCCTGACACGGTATATATCAGTCCCGGCACTGGCCGCCGGTGCCGGTTTGTTCAAGCTTACCCTGGGTGCGGCAGAATATGGCGACAGTTTATCTGAAATGTCAAAGAAAACCGGCCTGTCGGTAAAGTCCCTCCAGGAGTGGAGATATGCCGCAAGCCAACTGGACTATGATTATGAATCCTTGCAGACCACGATCACCGGTTTTACAAACAAGCTCCGCGGTGCAACGGACGGTACCGGGGATACCGCAAAAGCCATGAAGGTACTAAAAATAAATATGGATAATGGCAAAGGCGGATTTAAGTCCATCAATGATATTATGATGGAATCCATCGACAAGCTGTCAGGAGTACAGGATGAAACCATGCGGAATACTCTTGCGTCCGCCCTCTTTGGTAAAAGTTTCGGCGAACTGCTGCCGTTACTTGATGCGGGAAGCGGTGAAATCAATAAGCTGTTTGGAGAAGCTAATAAATTGGGATATGTCCTTGGTGATGCTTCGGTTGCAAAGCTTGATGCTTTTAGCGACCGATGGGATGCGCTGAAATTGCGCTTCCAGGTTGTTGGCGCTGAAATGGGGGAGAAGTTTTTGCCGCTCATCGAGGGCAAGCTTATGCCGTTTATTGAGACGAACCTCATACCCGGTATCGATTCTTTTGTAAAACATGTTGGTGATCTGATAAAACAGTTTACAGACCTTGATCCGAAATTGCAAAAAAACATACTTGCATTTACCGGGTTGTCTCTCATATTGGGACCGGCATTATCCGGGATCGGAAATCTGACAACAGGCATAAGCGAATTACTTGGTTTTGTGGGGAAAATTCCAGGAGGAGTGTCCGCAGCGGCAACGGCATTGAAAGGTCTCGGAGTTGCCAGCATTGGCGCGGGCGGAATGGTTACGCTTGGAGCTGCGGCAATTGTCGGAGGTGTTGCCTTATCGGCTGATCTGGTAAAACAGTACAATAGCAACGTTGAAAAACTTAAGGCACAAAAGCAATTCCTTGATGACAAAGCAGCAGGGAAAACACGCCCGCTAATGGAAGGTGAAAAAATGACGGGCACCGTACTTGATTTAAAACCGATAGACTTTAGCAAGATCAAGGTAAATAATACGCAGTCGGAAGTCGAAAAAGCGCAGGCCGAAATTGACAAGGCGAATAAAGAATATTCAACAAATATGAAAAAATACCAGGATGAGATGAATAAGCTCTATAAAGATATGTTTGTAAACACCGATAAAGCTTCAAGCAAAATAGACGATTTTAAAAGCTCCATCAAGTCCATGACAGAGGCGTTAAAACAGCAGACGACCAGCTTTGCAAATTTCACAGGCCTATTTGATGTGTTTGAGCGTAAATCCGTCTCTCCGGAGCGCCTGTTTAACAGGTTAAAAGCGCAGGTCAAAGCAATGACTGATTGGAGGACTGCATTGGCGAGCCTCGAAAAACGCGGACTGGATGCCACTCTGCTCAACGACCTGCGCAGTATGGGCCCATCAGCTGTGGATTCCATTTCGGCATTATCAAAGATGAGTAATGCCCAACTGAAGCAGTATACCGGCCTGTACAACCAGAAATTCAGCCTGGCCGGGAGTGAGGCTGCCAAGTCCGTATCATATGAGAATCAGCAGGCTACGAAGATTGACAAACAGGTCAATGCCTATTTCAACAACGCAAAATTTACGATCAGTACCAATACAGCAAATGAGCTTGCAAAGATGTTAAAATTGGCGGGAGTGAAGATATGATGGCATATGAAGTATTGATTCTTGGTATCAACAGGGCGGGGCAGATCAAACCCGGCTCCCTTACTGTTTCACCGAATGCGGATAACCGTAATGAATGCAGGTTCACACTCCGGACGACTGCTGCCATATACCTCCCGAAAGTCGGGCAGGATCTGAAGGTTAAAGAAGGTACTGAGGTCAAATTCGGCGGATGCATCAAGAATGTAAAAAAGGCAAAAAAGGTGCCCGGCTTTGGCACCGACAAACTGCTTGAAGTCGAAGTATACAGTGACGGTTACTCGCATATTCCGGCCAGAAGGACCCCACAGTGGACCTTCAATAATGTTACATGTGGTTATATAGTGAGAAAACTGGTGACGGACATACTGTCAGATGAAGGCATTACTGCGGGGACTATAGATGACGGAGCGAAGCTGTCGGAAAAAGACGTCAATGGCCAGAACGCCCAGGAGGTACTTGATGAACTGGCGCAGGCATCCGGATACAAATGGTATATAGATGATTCCAGGAAGCTGCATTTCATTCAGGAGGATGCAGTAGCGGATGCGGCGCACGAATTAACCGAAACCGGCAGTTTTAAGGACTTTTTCGATATAGAGGTTGAGGAATCTCTTGAAGACTACAGGAACAAGCAGTTTGTGTACGGCGGGATCGGAGACAGCGGCAATCAGATCATGGTATCCATACAGGATCCGGATGAAATTGCGGCACGCCGGGAGGAAGAGGGTGGTGCGGCCTTCTCATCCGGCGTTTACGGCGATATTATCAATGATTCAAATATGGACAATGTGACCGATGCAACGACTGCTGCCAACAATGCACTCAAGCGGAACGGTATCATTCCACAGGTTCTCAGCTTCAGTTCCCGAACGCTTGACTGGCGCAAGGGGACCAGGCTGAAAGCAAACCTGCCGACCTACGGGATTAATACAAATTCATATTATTTGATTGAGTCTGCGGAGATCGAGGACGAAGACGGCTTGAATAAAGTATGCAGGGTAACAGCCACAGCCAGAAAGGGCGGCAGCTTTTCCACCCAGCGCAGGCAGAGCGGTGTGGACTTTCTCAGTAATCTTGTACGGGCTGCCAAAAGTGCAGGTACTGAAATTGTGAAATTATCAGGGAATTCCGGAAGTCCCTATGCAGCACCCTATATTCTTGTCGCCGCATCGGATGCTCCCGAGGATATCAAAGCTTCGGCGGATTATGTATGTGACGGGGTTGCAGATGAAGTGGAGATCAACGCGGCAATAAATGCTTTTACCAAAGAGATTCCTGTTGCAACCGGTACAGTATTATCAGGCAGCACTTCTACCACGCTTAGAGTACCAAGGATGCCAATCATAGGATTCGAGGAAGCAAATTATTCCTCTGAAGCAAGTTACGTAGGCTGTAAAATCAGTGTTACCGAAAATGGCGTCACGCAGACCAGGACTATAAC
>JAEWQC010000317.1 GCA_023399355.1 Bacillota bacterium
GCATATAACTGCATCGAATACATGATATCTTCGAGATTTTGAAGCAACGGAAACAAAAATATGAATCGTCTGAAAAATAACATCGATTATAAAGAATTGATCAAAATTTGTTGTTAAAATTCATTAAAAATAATTCGTAAAAAATAAAGAGACACACCGCAAATAGCACTATAGCGAAGTGTCTCAAATAATTGCAATTTTTATTTTCGTCCGGATTTTTCCAGAGCTTCCCATAAACCGTTCAGGTAAGCGATTCCCAGAGCCCTGTCATAAAGTCCGTATCCCGGTCTGCCGTTCTCGCCCCATATCATTCTGCCGTGATCCGGTCTTACATAGCCGTTAAAACCTACATCATGATACGCCTTCATGATTTCAAACATGTCTAATGTGCCGTCCGGCGATAAATGAGAAGTCTCTTCAAAGTTGCCGCGCGAATGTATTTTGATATTCCTGATATGCGCGAAGTGTATCCTTCCCTTACTTCCGAAATAACGGATCATTGCAGGAATATTGTTATCGGGATTCGCCCCGAAACAACCGCTGCAGAAAGTAATTCCGTTATAAGGATTGTCCACCATGTTGATAATTCTTTCCAGATCGGCATGGTTCTTTACAATCCTGGGCAGTCCGAATATCGGCCATGGCGGATCATCCGGATGAATCGCCATTTTTATGTCAACTTCCTGGCATACCGGGATGATTCCTTCCAAAAAGTATTTTAAATTTGCTGCCAGCTTGTTTTCATCAATGCCTCCGTATGCTTCAAACAGCCTTTTAAGCGTACTCAGCCGTTCAGGCTCCCACCCGGGCAGGGAGAAGCCGTTTGACATTGCTTCCATATTTTCCATCAATTGATCAGGGTGGACGCTTTCCACCTTACCCGCTTCATAGGCCATCGTATTGGAGCCATCCGGAAGTTCTTTTGCAAGGTCCGACCTGATCCAGTCAAATACAGGCATGAAATTGTAACAGACCACCTTGATCCCGTATTTCGCCAGGTTTCTCAAGGTTTTCCGGTAGTTTTCGATATAATAGTCTCTCGAAGGGAGGCCTGTTTTTATATCATCATGGATATTTACGCTTTCTATTACTTCAAGTTCGAGTCCGGCATTTTCTACCGTTTCCTTCAATGCCTTTATTTTGTCCGGCGGCCATACCTCTCCAACCGGCACATCGTAGAGTGCACTCACGATCCCCGGACTGCCGGGGATTTGCCTGATTTTATCCAAACCGATACTGTCGGAATTTTCTCCGAACCACCTGAATGTCATCTTCATAATTGTACTCCTCCTGCCTTCAGTACTTTCTGGTGTTATTCCCATACACTGCTTTATACTATCCTCCCTTTTTATTGCGTTCCATAAGTTCCGGAACTCCCGCTTCTATAAGCGGAATTCCTCTTTCGGACTACAGGGAGGCTGAGTCCGCACCTGAAGCCCTGTTGTTCAGCAATAGGTGAAAAAGCTTGCATTTTCGCCCGGGCCGGACGAGTTCACTTCCAGCCCAGATATTTCAGCAGCGTCTCCCTTACTGCACCAGCCCCGGAAATCAACTCCTCGAAATAAGCTTCAACTTTTTCTCCCAGTCCGACAGAATATAAATCACAGCCGAATATCTTCCTGTTTGATAATACCGGTTTGAGTTTTCCTTTTGCAGAACTGATATCACCAAGCTTTATGCCGTGAAGATATGCCTGCATTTCTCCCATCAGCGGGTCCGGGCTAAGAGCCATTTCCCGGCCGTTATCGTCCAGTCCCAGCATATATCTGCACCAGCCGGCCTGTACCAGCGGAATATACTCTAAATCGGCAGGATTCAGGTCTGCCCTCCTGGTGTAGGCTTTTATTGTCTCTCCATACCTAACGCTGAGTTTTTGTGAAGTGTCCATTGCAATTCTCTGAGGGGTATCCGGTATATACGGATTGGCAAACCTGACTTCAATTACTTCCTTGATGAACTGTGCCGGATCGATAATGCCTGGATTTACGACAACAGGCATTCCCTCGTCATAACCCAGTTTCTCCACCAGCTTTTTAAGCATCGGATCCTTCATTTCAGACGCAATGGAGTCATAACCCAGCAGACAGCCGTAGATGGCCAGCGCCGTATGCAGCGGATTCAAACAGGTCGTAACTTTCATCGTCTCGACTTTATTTACCGTATCCCTGTCCGTAAAATAAACACCCGCGAGTTCCAAAGGCATGCGGCCGTTCGGGAAACAATCCTCCACGACAAGGTACTGCGGTCCTTCTGCATTTACAAAAGGAGCTATATAGGTGTTCTTTGCCGTACATACGATATCTGTATCTCCAAAACCAAGTTCGTTCAATTTATTACGAACCTCATTCGAAGGACGAGGAGTGATTTTATCAATCATGGACCATGGAAAGGAAACCTTCTCCGTATTATTGAGATATGTAAGAAACGCCTCTTCTACAATGGTGTTCTGAACCCATTTTTCAGCGATCGTCATTACGGCTTTATGCAGTTTCTCTCCATTTTTTGAGCAGTTGTCCATACTGACAAAAGCAATCGGCAGTTCTCCGCATTTGAATCTGGTGTATGCCAAAGAGACAATTTTAGAGATCACATTTTTAGGCTCCGCAGGTCCTTTTGCAACATCTTCCGCCACCTCCGGGAAAAATTCGCCGGATAATCCTGACAGGCTGTAGCCCTTTTCAGTTATTGTAAAACTGGCCATCTGCAGGGAAGGTTTTTTGAATATCTCTTGCAGTCTGTCCCAATCGCTCTTTCTTGACGGGTCTCCTTCAAGTGCTTCTCCAATACTTGCGACCACCTTGTTTTCAAGGCTTCCGTCAGGATTCATGACGGCCAGCAGGCTTAAATTGTCATAGGGAGCATACATCCGGTCAATGATTTCGAAATCATACGTTTCGACAGCCACGATTCCGGTTTCAGCCTTCCCCGCATCAAGCAGCCTCTGCTGCAGTACGGCAATAAAGCCTCTGAAGATGTTTCCTGCACCAAAGTGCACCCACATGGGATTTTCCTTCGTCCTGGCCATCATCGCCGCCTGGTCGAACTCTGGCAGTACAATCCCTGCATTTTTCCATCCGGATTTATCTGTTATACTTTTATAACTTAAGTGAAGCATTATAAATTCCTTCCCTGGTAAAAGATATTTTGATTATAGTATTTACGGCGATTTTTTTCTATAAAAAAACCCGGTTTATTTGTAATAATTAATGAATATATATTACAAATATCATTACTTTATCTGCTTAATACATCCATATAAATGAGGTTAAAGAACTTAATCCCGCATTTGTAAATACAACGAATTAAAGAAATAGGAGTACTTCCATCTGGAAAGTACTCCTATCTCTTACCCTGCGTTTTAGCTTTTATTTTTTCACACCTGTGCTTCCGCTTTTGCTTTTCACACACCTGTGCTTCTGCTTTTGCTTTTTCATAGGTGCCTATTTTGAATCATCAATATTTATGGCGGTCAGCTTGCGTTTTCTTCCTCCTCGTTCAGAAATTTGAACTGGGATATATAAAGGTTGTAGTACTGTCCCTGCCGCCGGATAAGCTCTTCATGCGAACCGGACTCCACAATGCCGCCCTCTTCTATGACCATGATCCTGTCCGCGTTCCTGATGGTCGATAACCTGTGGGCGATAACAAACGAGGTCCTGCCCTTGAGCAGCTTTCCAATGCCCTGCTGGACAAGCTTTTCCGTATGGGTGTCAATGCTTGCCGTCGCTTCATCGAGGATCAGGATCCGCGGATCTGCCAGCAGGGTCCTTGCAAAAGCGATCAACTGGCGCTGCCCCGCCGATAAGCGTGTCCCCCGCTCGTTTACATCCGTATCATAACCCTTCTCGAACTTCATGATGAAATCATGCGCCGACACAGCCTTTGCCGCTGTGATGATTTCTTCATCCGTAGCGTCAAGCTTGCCGTATCGTATGTTTTCCTTTATGGTAGTGGAGAACAGGAAGGTGTCCTGAGGCATCAAGCCGATCTGTCCTCTTAACGTTTCAAGCATGACATGGTTCAGATTATATCCATCGATCAGTACTGCTCCGTCAGAAACCTCATAAAACCTGCTGATCAGGTTGACAACCGTCGTCTTTCCCGCTCCGGTAGAACCCACCAGTGCGATCGTCTGGCCTGCCGAGACATCAAAGCTCACGTCCTTGAGAACAGGCTGATCCTGATCGTATCCGAAGGTCACATTTCTGAAGCTTACCTCTCCCTTGATCGCCGGCATGGCTTTCGCTTCCAGTCTGTCCTTGATATCCGGATCAATATCCAATATCTCGAATATTCTCTCGGCACCGGACATGTTCGTAACCAACTGATTATAAAAATTGCTGATATTCATGATCGGCTGCCAGAACATGGATACATAGCTTGTAAACGCGACCAGTAGACCCGGTGTAATCGAATTGGTACTGGTCATACTTGCGCCGCACCAGAAGACAAGTATTGCTCCGACTCCCCAGGACATCTCCACAATAGGCCAGAAAAAGTCGTTCATTCTGACCGCTTTGACAAAGGAAGCCATCTGTTCCTTTACCAGCTGCAGAAATGTTTCGGAAGTCTCCTTCTCGGCTGCAAAGCTCTGCACTACACGAATTCCGGAAAAATCCTCATGCGTGAATGCATTCATATTCGAAGTCTTTTTCCTGAAATCCTGCCACCTTTTCCTCGAAATCGTCATGACAAAGAACATCGCAGTCACCATGAACGGCAGAGTTGCAAGCGCTACAAGGCCAAGCCTGTAATTCATCAGCATCATGATCACCGCAACGGAGGTGATCTTCACGAGCTCCGGAACCAGACTGGTCACGCAGTTCGTAAACAGGTCATTGAGTGAATTGACATCGCCGATAATACGTGCGAGGATTTTGCCGATCGGCCTGTTGTCGAAAAAGCTGAAAGACAGCTTCTGGATGTGCGTATATAACTGCTGGCGTATCGTCAGCAGAATTTTATTGGAGACTTTTCCCATCGTCATGATCCTGAACCGCGAACAGATCATCGAAACCGCATTGAGCAGGATCATCACTCCGCCCAGGATCATCAGGCTTTTCGCATCTCCCGCCTTGATATATTTATCGATCCCTGTCTTGAGAAAATAAGGATTGAGAAGTTCCACCGTAATGACCACCGCCATCAGCAACAGTGTCTTGACCACCGCTCCCATATGGGGCTTCAGATAGCTCAGAAGCCTCTTTATAATATCGAGGTTCAAGCTTTCATCCAATTTTTCATCTTCTCTGAAATTATTTATTGGCATTATACCACTTCCTTTTCCAATGCTGCTACGTAGTCGCGATATTGCTCACAATAGGTTTCGTAATATCTGCCCCGTATGTTCAGAAGCTCGTCGTGTGTGCCTCTTTCTACTATTCTGCCCTCTTCGAAATACAAGATCTCCTCTGCATTTTTCACGGCGGAAACCCTGTGTGCTATAATGAAACGCGTAATTCCCTTCCTGAGGTCCATTGCCTTCTGAATGGCATACTCTGTCTCCATGTCGAGAGCTGATGTCGAGTCATCCATGATCAGGACCTTCGACTTTCTGATCAGTGCCCGGGCTATCGAAATCCTCTGCTTCTGGCCTCCCGAAAGTCCGATGCCCCTTTCGCCGATGACGGTGGAATAACCCTCCGGCATCTGTGAAACGAATTCATCCACCAGTGAATCCCTGGAAGCAGCAAGAAATTCCTCTTCTGTTATATCAACTGCACCAAATCTGATATTTTCCTCAATCGTATCAGAGAACAGAAAGGTGTCCTGCATCACAGCGGATACATTCCTTCTCAGGAGCGAAAGCTCCATGTCCTTGACATCTGTTCCGTCAAAATACACCTGTCCTTCCGTACAATCGTAATATCTTCCAATCAGATTGATCAGCGAACTCTTGCCGGCACCTGTTATACCCATGATGGCCACTGTACTTCCAGGCTTCACATCGATATTGATCTCCTTCAGAACCGGTGTACCGCCAAACTCGAATCCGACATTTCTGAACACGATATGTCCCTGAATATTTTCAGGCTTCTGCGGGTTTTCACAGTTCTTAATCGCAGGCTCCTCGTTGAATAGCTTCTCGATTTTCTTAATGGAAGCAAGGCACTGTGCCAGTACATTTGTGAGCCATCCCATCATACGCATCGGCCAAATCAGCATGAAAATATAATTGCTGAAGGCAACCAGTGTTCCCAATGACAAGTCCCCGCCTATGACAAAATATCCGCCAAAGCTGATCACAAGCACAAGTACGACATTGGATAGAAATTCGATCGGCGGGTTGTATTTTGCCATGGTTCTGGCCTGTTCATAATTAATTTTATAATTCTCTTCGTTTTGTTTAAGGAACTTCTGTATTTCATGCTTCTCCCTGCCAAATGCCTTTACAAGTCTGACACCTGCTATGTTCTGCTGTGCTGTCGTATTCAGGACGGCTCTCTGGTCGCTTATCTTTTCATAGGTCTTTCCTATTTTTCTTTCCAGCTTGAATACAACCAATTCAATGAAAGGCATTGTGACCAGGCAGATCAGTGCCAGCTTCCAGTTGATCAAAAACAAAATCACGGAAGCAATGATAAAATAGATGCACTGCTCCAAAAACAGCATAATACCGAAAGTCAGCGCCTGCATGATATTTTCCGTATCTTCCTTTATGCGTGACATCAGCTCTCCGGTGTTATTCTCATCAAAGAACGAGAAGGACAGCTTCTGTATATGATCAAATAAGTTCTTCCTCAAGTTTACTATCACTTTAGAGCTTGCGACATCAAACCCGTATTCCTTCGTATAGCCAAGAACGGCACGCCCGATCGTAATTGCCGCCAACGCCAGCAATGCGACCTTCAGGTAGGTCATTTCACCCTTCATAATGACTCTGTCCACTATCTGACCGATGAAATACGGATTGAACATATCGATCACAATGGCGGTCAACATCGCCAATATAGCGATAAGATACCTTCGCCACTGTTTTTTAATCAGTTCCCATAATCTTTTCAACCGAACTCCCCCTTGTTGCTGTCTAATCTCCCAGGCTGTTCTTTTTTCCCTTGCACTAATGCACTGATAACCTTTACTCATGCACCGTCATTTGCCCCGCAGGTGTGATCCGGCTTCACTGGAGGCACACAGTATAAAGAGGCCACAGATTTGATACCGTGGCCTCCCTGGGAATAAATAAAGGCCGCGGGGGTTAACCCGTGACCTTCTCATTTCGTTGACAATAATAATATTTGTCAGTTAGCTGATGAGCAAGGCAGGGTTATCAGGGTTTGTAAATTTCGCCATATAGCTGATGGTTGTAAACGATGCGGTTTTAACTCCACGCGCAATTTGTCTCATATTCCTGCCTCCTTGAACTTAAATTTGTGCAACTCACTTTATTAATGGTAAAGCAATTGATTCGTAAAGTCAAGTAACAATTTACATTTTACTGACAAAAGGATCATTGATTTTTACTAAAAAATATTTATAGTTTTTCTTTCTTACCGCCAAAAGGATAGTTGGGCAGGTTCTGACACGTATTTGTATGCTTTAATAATTTGTGGCATCTGATACAATAATCCATATTTGTTACACAACTCCGCCACATGTTTGATGATTAAACCACGCATCCGGGTTCTTGTTTTTCGTAATGATCGTCTCTGCCGGTATGTAATCCATAATTCTCCCGCTATCCATGCTGATAAGACCGGTGCAATGAAAAATTGCAGGCTGCTCTGCAGGAACTGCTGCACATCCTGTATAAAACCCGGCTATTGATACCATAATACCTGTCCGATGTGACAACAGCATGTCATATTACAATAAAATCTTACAGACCTCATCGTTTTCCCGCTATACCCCCCAGCCTGCCAGGGGCAGCTTCACAATGAATTCCGCGCCTGTGTTTTCGCCGTTTCTTGCTTCTATCGAACCGCCGTGCTTTTCAATGATCGTTTTGGTAATCGCCAGACCAAGTCCCGTATTTCCTTTCTTTCCTTTATAGAACCTTTTAAAAATGTCCTTGATCTCCTCCGGTTCAAAACCTTCTCCATCATCAGTGAAGACAATTCTGACAAAGCCACCGGACATCTCCATCGTGACAGTGATCTGATTCCGGGCATACCTGAGACCGTTGGAAAGAACATTGATGAAAGCCTGAATAAGCTTGTCTCTGTCCATCCTGACAGCTACATCCCCTCCGGAGCCCCCCGATCGAATTGAGATAGCATTTTTTACAGCAAGTCCACGGATCTTTTCAACACTTCCGGAGACTACATCGTTCAAATTTTGTATCCTGAATTCATAGAAATCCTGCATCGTTTCCAGTTTGGACAGGAAAATAAGATCTTCAACCAACACCTTCAGCCTTGTACTTTCTTCGATAATTACATCCAGCGCTTTCCCTTCATCCTCGAATACCCCGTCTTTTATGCCCTCGGCATAGCCCTGGATAGACATGAGGGGAGTTTTCAACTCATGGGAGGCATTCTGCAGGAATTTTTTCTGGGCAGCATTGTATTCCTTCAACTCCTCCGCCATTTGATCCATTGTATCCGCCAATTCTTCAAGTTCATCCCCGGTGTGAATCTCTACCTTGGAGTCAAAGTCCCTCCCGGATAAATTTTCAGCCCTCCTTTTCAGCAGTAGGACAGGTTTGGCAATGGTCCTGGCAAACAACACTCCGAATATCACGGCAACAACCCCTGTAAATACCAGGGATACCAGCAGAATGATGTATAAACCGTTCGTAAGCTGCCGCACGGGGCCTACAGGTGCATAAAGCAGAACCCAGCCTTTGATTTTTTTGCTTGTTGCGTCCCGGACCGGCAGGATCGCTGCCATGTATTCATTTTGATCAATATTCACGTCTGTGCTGCTGGGTGTTTTCTTAAACAAGTCCGCATTAATCTGAGGCAGTACTTTTTGCTCAACTTTCAGCGCATCCACCCTATTCAGCGGATATACCACGTTCCTGGACTTCCCGAGCACCGCCCATTCACTTTCGATATTTTCAAGCATCAGCCTGTTTTTCAATCGTTCCTTCAATATTTGCCGGATATTTTTTTCCGTATCCTGGTTTTCGTTCTTTTCGCTTTTAAAAGCTGCCGCAATGTAGTTTGCATCCTCCATAAGCATATTGGTTGCCTGCCTTTCCATGAATCTTTTCACGGAGAGGCTGAGCACTGCTCCGACGATCGTCAGCGTCAAAAAGATGATCATCATGTTGAAAAGTATTATTTTCCCGGTTATTGTCCGCTTCATACCATACTCCCGCATCGTGCAAAAACTCATTCACTTATCTTATAGCCGAATCCCCATACTGTGGTTATTTTCAACAGGGCGCCTGCATCATTCAGCTTCTTTCTCAGTCTTTTTACAAGGTCATCAATCGCGCGCGTATCACCGATATATTCATAACTCCATATGCCGTTCAATAGCTGATCCCTGGTAAAAACCCTGTTTTTGTTTTTCACAAGATAAAAAAGCAGTTCATACTCCTTTGCGGTCAGCTCGATTTCAGCACCTTCTCTTTCGACCTTTCTTTCATCCGGCAGTATTACAATGTCTGCACATTTTATGGAATGATCGCTATTTACAGGTTCTTCTCCATCCTCCCTGATCCTTCTGAAAACAGCCTTCACTCTTACGACCAATTCCCTGGGACTGAAGGGTTTGGAAATGTAATCATCACTTCCGAGTTCGAGCCCGAGGATCCTGTCGATTTCATCGCCCTTGGCCGAGACGATGATGATGGGTACGTCACTGGTCTTTCTGATTTCCCTGCAAAGGGAGTACCCATCCATTCCGCTCATCATGATATCTATGATAAGCATATCCGCTTTCCGGACGTGAAACATGGCAAGAGCACTTACCCCATCCGGAAAAGCTTCCACCTCGAATCCCTCTTTCATCAAATAGGATCTGATCAGTTCCCGGATATTGTGCTCGTCATCAATTACATAAATCAGCCTGGTTTTCATATGTCCCTGCCTCTTACATCGTTCCTGCGACTCCAACTGCCGTTCATCTGACATTCCTCCTGGCTTTGCCCTGTGACGATGTACTATACTCATAATAGATTCAACATAAAAAAGCCGTTTCCTTTTGAAATCAGAAAATTACACACTTTTTACACATTTATACCGTTATTATTCCAAACTGTCTTTTTATAATGAAAATGTACCGCGATACAAAAATTCGCAATCAACCATTTAAGAAAGGAAGAGATCTTATGAAAAAGCTGATAGCTATTGCAATTGTAATTGTGATGTCCTTGTCGATCAGTTCCTTTGCGTTTGCAGAGCAAGCCACAGCAGGAACCGGAACCGCATCGGCAAAAGTCGCAGGAACCGGAACCGCATCGGCAAAAGTCGCATTGCCACAGGAAGTAAAGGACAAGAAAGTGCAGCTCAAAGCATTGTTTGATGATGCAAAGGCCACCAGAAGCGACCTTGAAACTACAATAAGCCAGATCAAAGCTATCCTTGCCAAAGCCAAGGCAGACCTCAAGAACATGACTCCCGAGGAAAAAGAAGCAGCAAAAGCAAATCTTGTTGCATTGAAGGAGAAAATCAAAGCAAACAAAGCAGAAATTGAGACTTTAAGAGCTGAGCTCAAAGCAAGGACAGAATTGATGAGTACGAACAGGACACAGCTCAAAGCTGCGGTAAAAGCCGCCGATTTCGATACTGCCGGCACTACACTGGATACAATGCTCTCGGTAAAAACTGAAAAAAATGCCGATCTGGTGAAGTTACTCGATCTTCGCATCAAGACGCTGGAACAGATCAAGTAAGCCTCTCTGTATTTACCCGGAACCCGTAACAGCCGGAACAGGCTTTTACGGGTTTTCTCACGCTTGTCTGATTGAATCGGAATCCTCAATCCTTCTTTCAGCAGTTTCATGTTCCATCTGTGCTGATGCTGACAATAGCCCGGTCCTGTCCAGAAATCATTTTCAGATCGATAACGCCAACAGCGATACCGATCTTGTCCGAATGTAAAATGTAGTCTATGTTTCTGCCATTACGGTTTATGGTGATTTTTGCCGGTGTTTTATTGGCAGCCAAATAAATGAACAGGTCGCCAAATGTTGTGAAAGTCTGCCCATTCACAGCTATGATGGCGTCACCCTCCCGCAATCCCAATTTATCGGCCTCCAGATTCAGTGAAATATCCGTTATGATATAAGCAATATGGATTTGCTTTTTTTTATCATCAAGAAAAATCAATTGATTTTTACCATTGGTCTGTATTGTGTACGCATCGGCCCACCCTACATAGTTCATCAGTTTTTTCCTGCATATTGCAGCCTCATTATTGTAGCCGGATTTTGCAAGCGCGACGGAGGTTTTATTTAATGAAAAGCTGTCTTTGACCCTCCTAAGCAGATTGTATTGATTAACGGAACGTCCGGTAAAGAAGGTGTACAACCGGTCGCCCACATTTGCGTCCTCCAGGCTGCCTGGCCTGGTCGGCCACAATCGTACAATGGAATAGTTTTGGAGGGTATAAAATTTACTTTTTTCAGGATTTTCCCTAAGTCCTGATATTCCTGAATTGCAAAGAAGAATGAAATAGATGGAGGCGATGATACCCAGGCTGCCAAAAATAATGCAAAGAACAGCCTTCAGCCTTTCCATGAGTTCTTCGCGCTTGGTTGGAAACAGAAGCCTTCTGCCGCGCATGTAAAGAAAGACCTGATGTGCCAGCAAAGTAACTGAAATAGGCAGAAAGTAAAAAATGAACGCTCCATAATTTGGCCTTAAAATTCCGTCATCTGAAAACACGATTGCAATAGCAAAAAAGACAGGAACAGGCATAAACAGATAAAACCCGCTCAGTTTCCGCAATGGCAGAAGAACGCACACAAAGGATAGCAATAGTAAAATCCACGCGTCTTTTCGGATTAACAGCTGCAGCCAGGGGTCGTGCAGCAGATACAGGATATAAAGTATCCCCGCACATAAAAGAGCGGATAGAGAACCCATACAGAACGCAGATAAGGGAAAAGCACGCAGAGGCCGTACTGTTTTCCACTGGCGTTTGAAATCTTTCCGCAATGGAATTTTCTTATGCTTTTCCGCAGTGGAAGCCTCTTGTTCAATGCAGGAAAGTACAGCCGGCAGCGAGTCACCCGCATCCAGCATAACCGGCAGCAGCCGGCACAGGTTTTCGGAACTCAGGCGCACCGCCGAAATTAGTATTTTTCTTCTCTCCCTGGCAGCGCAGCCCGGTATAATCTTTTTAGCCTCAGAAGGCTTTTCGACGAGCAGGTTGGTGAGAGCTGTCTCGACTGCGGCTGAATTACGGCTTATATGAAATTTTCCCTTACTCTTTTCACTATTTTGCTTTGTAAAAATAGTTTGATAATAAGCCTCCGGATCAGATGGAGTTTCATTATATTCATCCCATATGGAGGACAACCTGAAGGTGACGATTAATGACGCAATCGGGAACCCGACTGCAAAGATGAAGGTCGCTCCAAAAAAGCAGCACGTGCAGATCAGCAATGCTGCAATCGACAGCGGCATCAGGAATAAAAGCAGTCTGATCAGCACATCATACCATTCCATCCGTACCGGTTCCACTGAAAATGCAACTTTGGCCAGCAGCATATCCTTTACCTTTTTTTCCGCTGCTACAAACTTTCGAATCTGATTTTGGCTTGGTTTCACAACAATTTTGCTTCTAAGAAGACAGACCGCCAGAACACTTTTATCCACATGACAAAGCAGTTGGATAACCTCTCTGCCTCCATCATCTTTGCAGTTTAACGACAAGACGGCGGATAAGACCGCAACCGGCGGCGCATTCCCATATACATTAAAGACAAGTTCCAATAGCTCGGTTCTTTTTGCATGCAATAGCGCTGCCTTGCAGGAAAGCATCTGCAGCAGAACCTCTTTTTTATCTTCATTGGAGAGGCTTCGGGTGACATCAAGGATGCATTTGCCCGCGCCGATTCCGGAAATTGCTGAGCAGGCAAACAGGGAACCGGCAAGATCAAACCTTTTTTTGGGGATCAGATTACGGATATGTTCTATCAGCACATCGGTTAGCTCAGCCGGACAGGCCCTCAGTATTTTCGCCTCGTTAAGAAGCCGGCAGTAACGTGTCAGGCGCATCAGCGCCTGTGTTCTTTTTTCGAAGCTTGTTTCCCTTGCATAAGCAATCATTGAACAGATTTGACCCAGGGCATGCCTATTAATATATGTCTCAAAAGCCCTATAGATCAAAAACAGGATAAACAAAGGTACTGCGATTAATATCAATCCACTTAGCGCTTGGCACAAAAAGTGAAGCCAATTCACAATTGCCCAGTAATCTTTTGCCCAAACTTTAACTCTGTCCGCCCAAATCATTAGATTCAGTGGGGTAAGCGTGACAAGAGCAACGCCGATAATCATAAAAAATACCGCATACCAGTATTTCCAGCCCCCTAAAATATTGAGCGCCAAAAGATGCAGCGGAGGAATACGGACTTGCGGCTTTACCTTTTGCATGGCAATAGATGCATCTGCCCTTTCATGTGATTGTTGCGCCTCTTTTTTTGAATGCTGCACTGCTTCCGGGGGAGTTGTTTCGCTGCTGATCAATGCAGGGAAAAGCATGGCTGCCGCGGATTGATGCAATAGATTGGGGGTGCCGGTATGGTCGGCCTCCGCGATGTTTTGCGCCGCTTCCTCCCGGCCGGCAGCTCGATACAGCACGGCAGCCGCCGCTCGCATGCAGGCATTTTGTGCGTCGTTTGCCGCACGAAGCAGTGAAACGGCGTCTTCATCCCTGCCTTCCGAAATAGCTCTTTCCATCAGGCTTGGCTGGTCGGCATCCGTGTCTGCAGCCAGCTCCGCGGTATTGGAATATATGCGCAAGGCATGCAGACCGGCCTGCCAGAGCACCTTTTCTTCTCCTGAAGTGCTGCCTTCGGCCTTTTTACAGAGGAATTCGACCACCTCTCGAATTGTCCTGAGTATACATCCCGGCAGTTCCAGTTTGCGATAAGGTTCAAGAAAGCCGGAATTGATGAGATTGACAACCGATATGGCATTGTCCGACTGTAACGTGTGATAAAGTAACTGTCGGAAAGCGCGCAGAGAATTACTGTTAAAACTGCCGTCACGTTTCGGATCTGCTTTTGAATAAAAATAGTCGGCCAACGCGGCATGAAGCGAAGTTGTTTCTGCATGCAGGATATAAACATTGAAAATTGCCTTTTTAATATCGTCATGGAAAAAATTGAGCAGTTCACCCTGCAGAGTTAAAAAAGGCCGCAGTTGCCGTATTAATGCAGCTATATTTCCGTTCATGGAATAAACGCTGAGTAGTTCATTCAATTCAGATTCCAAAAGGCCCGTGTTACTTACATAAAGATAAGAAAGAAACTGCTTGATCAGATTTGCGCCTATACTTTTACTGTCTTTATCCGCCAGTTCATTGGAATTTGCGATCTGCTGCCGGATAATCCATTCAAGCAGGGATACCGTATTGCCAGGAAGCCCGTTTAGAAAATCTGTCAGTTCTTCATAGCTTCCATAGATGCGCAGTTCTTCTATGACCGTTGCAAGATAGAGAGGCACGTGCGTACTTTCTTTTGACAGTAGAATTGCAATCTGCCCTTCCGTAAGCTTTTTCTGATACCGTTCAAGATAATAGGATATCAACAGCCGGGAGGCGTCGGTATTCAGGCCCTGCAGCCTGATTTCATTTAATTCCGGCCATCGGCTTCGGATGGTGTGCGCTACTTCTTCTGTCGCTGTTGACAGGATCAGCGTGATGTTTTCGGGCAGTTGCAATGGCAGCCAATGTAGTTCCAACGCTCCATTATCCTGTTGCATCTGATTAATTCCATCGATAATCAGCACATATTTTTCGTCCTTGTTCAGCTGCAGCAGAAGCATCTGAAAGAAAAGGATCAGACGGTCTATTTCTATGGGAATAGGGTCGTTTAGCGGGTTGTACCGTAAAAGCCTGCGGCATAGCCCGGCAAGTACACCTGATAATTCCGCCGAATTTGGTGTGACACCGACGAAATGAGGAAGAACGGTCAATTCATTCTGCTGCCTGCATTGCTGGATATATCGGCATAAAAAGGAGGATTTGCCGATACCTCCGCTGCCTGAGACCAGGATGACATTACTTTCCCGCCTGGTCTTCGCTAATGTTTCAAGCGATTGAAACGGTTCTTCAAGTCCGTTTAAAATATAGAACTTGTTGCGCTGCGTAATATAAAGTTCCAGATCCGCTTCGTCCACGTCATATGGCCCGCCGTTGTATTCCGTCCAAAGGTCGAATTCATGAGCGACATAATCATGGATGTATTGATAGACCGTTTCACCGAAAGCCTGCAAATTCGAAAGTGAATGAAGCTCGTCGTCCCAGCGCGCGTGGTATTCCGATACAAAAAAATCGGACTGGAGGATTTTATTTTTTAGCAAGGCAAGTCTTTTTGCTGCGATACTGCCTTCAGGTTCACGAAATTCACCTTGCACGGCTTCCTTCATTGAAAGAGTGTCATTTTCGTTGCGCAGCAAGAACATCAGATGCTGATATCCGCTTTTTTTATAGTTGTTGATGGCATGGTCGATCTCCTCTTCGGTAACGGAGACGGCATCCTCCACTTCACCCGGAACCCAGCCG
>JAEWQC010000325.1 GCA_023399355.1 Bacillota bacterium
ATGAGATTTGCACCAGAAACAATATGCCTTTTAAAATTAAGGATTGGTTTTTTGAGGATCGGGATGAAGCAAAGGAATGGATTATTAGGAACCAGTTCGGTAGAAGGAACATTTCAGATTATCAACGGTCAGCGCTTGCACTCCAATTGAAGAACATCATATCCGTAAAAGCAAAACAGAATCAAGGGATGAGGACGGACATTCCGCAGAATTCTTCGGAAAGTTATAAGCCAGTCGAAACACGTGAGGAGCTTGCCAAAACCGCCGGTGTGTCACACGACACGATCCGCAAGGTCGAGATCATTGAAGAAAAAGCCCCTGAACCTATCAAGGAAATGGCACGGAATAATGTTGTGTCTATCAATATGGCCCATGGCTTTACTAAGGCTATCGAAAATATGCCGGAACCTGAAAAAGAAAATGTAATGAAAACAGTGGGGGCTATTGGCAAACCAGCTGTAAATGCTGTTGCAAAAGGAATAGAGCTTACACCGGAAAACCTCAAGAAATTGGAGGAAGGCAACCGGAAGGATGACTTTGTATGCCGCATCAAGACGACTTATATAGACACTATTACAAAGGCCGCAACTTTAAAGGTGGATGACGAGCGTATAAATGCCTTTTTAGAGGAAGAAACAATAGAGTTTATTGACAATCATCTGAAATTAATCGATGAGGCCATTTCAAGGCTCACAACGGCAAGAGACGGCATACGGGAGAAAATGAAACCGAAAGGAGTCAATCATGTCAAATAGAGATTTGGTAAAACAGCTTACGGACAGGTTTGGAGGTCTGTCAAAGGTCAATAAGAAAGAGATCATTGAAGCGGTAAGGCCTTATCATACCTTTGATGCTGACAAGGAATGTGAAAGGTCACTGAACCGTAAAGTCAACAGCCTAGTTGCATCAGTATTCCGCGACAGCAACAATGTTCGGAGATTTTTCTTAATTGAAAATGAGGGCATTAAAGTATATGCCAACATTGACAAGGATCAGGATATGGAAACTTTGGTCAAAATTCGCGGTAATGCTGAAAAGACCGTCAGGGGCTTCGCTAAAGCTATTAAAAAGCTGAATAGAAAAATCAACATCATTGAAGCCCAGGTATCCATGGAACAATGGAAGCGGGACAAGCTCTCAGATCAGGCGAAGTGAGTATGGAGGATATCATGATAATTTCTGCATTAACGCTGGCTGTCAGAGCATTCACTGCCGTTCTACCGGCGAAAATCAATTACAATGTCCACACTGATGGAAGCGGCAATTTTTACATTGAGTGTTTTGGCAAAGGAGTAGAGACTCATTCAGAGCTACTGACCGGAATTACCTGCTTTAAGGTTTATTCAGACCGGATAGCTGTGGATTTCCCAAAAGGCACTTTGTGGTTAACAAGTACAGGCATGGAGTGGTAGCGCTGCATTCAAAGCATAAAATCTAGCATCACTTGTGAGGTATCTATGGTCTATCTTATACATTTCAAAGAGAAATTCGGACATGCACAGCATTATATCGGTTATACCGGGAACTTGAAAAAGAGAATTTATGATCATAAAAGCACCTGTAAGGGTGCAAAGCTGCTTCAGGCTGTCAGGAATGCCGGTATTGACTTTGAGGTAGTCAGGACCTGGCCAGATGGTGACCGGACTTTTGAAAGGAAATTGCACAATAGGAAAAATAGCCATCAGTTGTGCCCGGTATGTATTGCAGAAAAAGCAAAAAGGAAGGTGAGTTTTGATGATTTGCCCGTATTACAGCAGTCATGCTGAAAAAAAGATTGATTGCAAGCGCGGTTATGTCCGGAGATCTGTCCGGTTTGCATTTTCCAGCAACGCGACTCAGCATATGGACAATTATTGTAACAAGCAATATACGCAATGCCCTTCATACAAAGGATTAGATGCCGAGGGGAGGCTTTCGAAATGTTCTGGAAAATGTGCGGTATGACGATATTATGCTTTCTTGTCCTTGCTGCAATCTGTATCACAGGAGTTTTCATAATTGACAAAGTTACATATCCATACAGGCTCAGAAGGGAGAAGGCTAAAAAGGTAATCCGGTTGATCATTAAGGAGTAATTGTGAGGTTTTATGGTAGTTGAAATAAAAATAAGCAAGAGCATCACAGATGAAGAGTTCCTTGAGCGTATCAGCATCATAGAAGCTGATGGATATAAGCTGAGCAGGCTTGTTTATAGAAGTGTCAGTAAAATACTTATTTTATTCTTTCAACAAAAATGATCAAGGCTAAGAAGGGGAGTTCAATGAAAGCAAAAAAGCAAAGCATATATACCTATTTGCAATTGCAGAAAATGCAGGCATTGAAGCTTGAATATAAAATCAACATTGCAAAGCAGATTATCCGGAGGACCTTTAAGCTTGGGAAAAAGATCGCGCTTGCGTTTTCTGGCGGTAAAGACAGTACAGCATTGTGGTACCTGATCCGTGAGACGTGCCCCGAAGAAGCTAAAAACATGATAGTTATATTTGGTAACACGGGAGTTGAGTATAAGGAGTCGTTAATGTTCGCCCGTAAGCTTGGAAGGGAATGGGGAGGCGACAACTTCTATGAAACGAAGCTCGACCGCATAAAGGTACCCCGCTTGAAATATGAAGCACAAAAAGAAGTGTGGGCCTTGATTGAGGAACGTGGAGAGGTTGCCAGATATCTCAACAAAAAAGGCCGTTTGCTTTCAACTGACAAATTAAACGAAGCCGTCACTCCGGATATGTGGGAAGATTTTCGCCGCCGTAAACTTGTGTGGGAAGCAGGAACTCAGATTAGTTTTTGGTTTATCGCCGAACAGTATGGGTTCCCGATACTTGGCAAGGATGCGACAAAACTGGATGCACCCAGGATAAACATAAATGTATTTCTCAAATATAGTACAGATCAGTCAGAAGGCAACAAAGAATATTACGATATGATACGGCAATTCAAGGATATGCGCATATCGCATTCATGCTGTGTTTTCATCAAAGAGCAGCCGTCGCAGAAGCTTCAAAAGAAATTAGGATGTGATACGTTGTTCAGAGGGCTTTTGGCAAGCGAAAGCCGTCGACGCACATTTACATTTCTTGATTATGGATTCTTGTATAGGGCAAAGGATGGGTATTTGTACTCTTCGCCACTCGCGGCATTCAACGATACGGACATTTGGGAATATATCCGGTCCAGGAGTTGCCCTTATTCTCCGCTGTATGACTTGACCGACGATGACGGTAATAAACTGTTTGAACGTAATGGCTGCTACACATGCGGCACAGGGTTGGCTTACAAGGGAAACAATATCGAAATACTGCGCTTACATTACAATTTGAAATGGCGGCGGCTGATGGAGTATGGCATGGCAAGGGAAATGAAAACTTTCGCTTGTGCAATGTGTAACGATACGAAACTGAACCTGCTTGAAAGCGACTATTTGATCGACAACAGGCCTTGTGCATTCGACAGGCTTACTCCTAAAACAGACATTCTAAAAGCCTTGCGTAGAGAACCAGAACAGCTTGATATGTTCGGTGGATCCGTATTCATGTGAAAAATTATATGAATTTAGAAAGGATGATTTTATGTACTATCATGAACAACAAGAAGAAATAAAGACAATCAAGCAAAGGACATTCAAATTGAAATTATCAGATGCTGATAAAAAAAGAATATCTGATAAGGCCAAAGAAGCGAATATGACTGTACCTGAATTATTGGAAAATTTCATTGGTGATCTTATTGATGGAACATATAGCAATGGTTCAGATGAAAGAATGTATGCTAACCAATGGTTTGATAGATGCTGGTTCAGTCATTTTTAAGAGAGGTGGTCATTATGATAGGGGGCGGAACGCCCGCCCCTGGTAATGTCCACTGCTGTACAAATAAACATTAATTGAACTGAGAAATGGGGGTTTTTATGAAAACAGTAAGCGGCATGGACTTGAAATCAGTTCTAAAAACGATCATGAAGGAGACCAGGCCTATTGAAGGACATGATGATCCAGGAGCGATAAGCGATTGCTGGAATGAGGTGTTTGAAACGCTTGATTCAGACTATCTTAACAAGGAATTGGATGAAGCAGAAACAAAGGCTTGGGATGCACTCAACCGCTATAAATTCCAGATGTTCGGCTATTGGTCTGCCATATGGGTTCACCTGAATAGAATATCGGGCCAAGCTAGACCAAATCCATTTGGAAAGTTAGTACAGTATTCCAGGCGGGAAACGGGATTTAAGAAATACACATAAACAGGCCAGGCAATAAAAAGTATGCGAACCTTTCAAGATTCAGATATGGAGGAAATATGAAGCAAATGCTTCAGAGGATATGCGGTATTTACTGAGTGTTGTGGATAGGCAGCACAATGCTTTAGAAAATGCAATGGAAGCATTGGGTTGTGCCGAGTTTTGGGCAGTAAAAGATGAGCATATAGCGAGCCTTGATCAGATCAGAAATAGTAGGAAGCAAATTGTGAAAATCTTATTGTAGAATAGCAGGACAGGCCGGGGATCAGTGCTCGGCAATTTTAGAATAGTTACAATACAAGGAGGGCTAAAAGTGTTTAGACCGATATATGAACCTCGAACCAGGGCAAGGGAATATAGTGATCTGGCAATAAATATCTATAAAGGCTGTAATCACGGTTGTACATACTGTTACGCTAGAAAAATGGCAGAACGTTACACATCAAAAGACTGCATATGTAGTTTTAATCATCCAAAGCTCCGAGACGGTATTGTTGAAGCTGTAAAGAACCAGTTGTCAGGTGGCAAATATAGAGGGAAAAAGATAATGCTTTGCTTTACCTGCGATCCTTATCCTGCAGATATAGATACAACACCAACAAGGGAGATAATCGCGATAATAAAGGAGTCTGGCGCAAATGTATCTATATTGACCAAGGGCGGCTTAAGAGCAACGCGAGACTTTGATTTGCTTGACGAAAATGATTCATTCGGGGTGACCTATTCAGGTTGCAGGAATGGTGAATTATTTTTACAAAGTGAACACGAACCAAACGCCGCTATGCCATCCGAAAGACTGGCAACTCTTGATAGGGCACATAAGTTAGGCATTAAAACATGGATGTCGTGCGAGCCCGTTCTTATTGAAAACGATATTTACACAATCATTCAACTAGCAGATTATGTTGATCTATTTAAAATCGGCAAGCTTAATTACGTTCCGTCAGACATTAACTGGGCAGAATTCGGGCGTAGGTGTGAACGGCTTTGTAAAGCTTATGGCAGAAACTATTACATCAAAGAGGATTTACGGGCATTGATGTAATTGCAAAAAAGTAGAATACTGCCGGGAAGCGGTGCACGGTAAAAAGTTTACGAACCTTTCGAGGTTCAGAAAGTGAGATTTTTATGAAAATTTACATGGCATCATCTTGGAAAAACATCGACATGGTAAGGTCGATAGCTCAATTTTTTAGGGACAATGGACATGAGGTTGACGATTTTACCGACAGCAGCCGCGGGCGTTATGTTTTCTTTTTCAGAGATCTTCCCGGGTATGAGAACCTAAACGCAGTTACATTGTTTGATCATGATCAGGCGGTAAAAGCATTTATAGAAGACAGAAAATATATTGACTGGTCTGAAGTAGTGTTTTTGCTTCTGCCTTCCGGAAAGTCGGCGCACTTGGAAGCTGGTTATGCAGCCGGATCTGGCAAGAAGCTGATCATATTCCAGGAATCATATCCTACCGGCGAATTTGATGTTATGTATGGCTTTGCAGACCTATTGACATCTGATATGAATGAGGTTTTAAAGACTCTTGCCATATGGGATAAATCGAAAATGAAGTTCTATGAATTCAATGATTTTGAATACTCGGCTCTGATAGCAGCAAAAACAATTGAGGAAGCGATTGATTGCTATAAAGAACAGGTTGCCGACATTGACGAAAAAGATGGTACTCCTGATGAAATTACTAGAGAAGAAGCTGAGGCAAAATACAGTGGCTGCAGTGAGGATTCAAGGAGTCTTGATAAACTGATAAGCGATGGAATGCCAACAGTTATTCTTATGGATAGTGATTTATGTTAATTGCGAAATAGCAGAATATGTGAGGTTTTATATGGATTACAAGAAATTAACAGATGATCTTATTAAGGCAAAGGAAGCGGCTATAGAAGCGGCTAAAGGTAAAGATGGCGGGACAGCTAACCTTGACACAGTAACAATAGAGTTGCCAAGAGCTCGTGAAGATAAAGTACATCAAGCTGCTGATGCAGCAGGACTGAATGTATTCAAACTCAATTGGTTTGGTCCGAGATATTTTGTTTATCCCCCGGCATGTGGTATGGGAGATTCCAGAGTAAGAGCGACTGAAGCAATGAGGGACGTTCTAAGAGACGCAGGTTACAGGACAATGATGTATCAAAAATCTGACTGATTTTATGCTTTTAAGGGGTGAGTGAATAAAGGAAAGGGTGATTGAATGAAATGTCCGCAATGCGGTTATGAAAAAATCTATACTAACTGGTCTAAAGCATTTGCTGATTCAATTGAAAAACGGCTAGAAGATTATGGATATCCAACTAAAATGAACCCTCAGAAATACAATAAGTATTTATCTGTGCGTACCACTATAGTTTTGCGATACGGCATCAATGCAAAGCCAAAAGAAATGACGGAGAGCGATTACCTCATAAGCATTGCTGGCTTGGATGAGGTTCTTCCTCCAAAAGTCCAATAACAGGAGGTATTGACATGAAGGGCATATATGTTTGTAATCATCCGGGGCTTGCTGCGGTGAATGGGTGTCCAGAAGATGAAGAAATTTGTTGTGGATCATGCAATAAAGATGATTGTGAATTTCGGTGTAAAAGTGTTGATAGTTGCACAGACAAAAGATTCATACCAAATGAACAATAGAAGAATTGCCTAATGAATATTGCTCACTGTGAGGTTGAAATGGACTACATAAATTTTTTACATACCAAAATTGAAGTAGCAAGGCAGACAGGCTTTGAAATTGATCCTTGCGAAGTAAATCCTATTTTAAAGCCTCATCAGCGTGATGCAGTAATATGGGCTATTAAAGGCGGCAGACGTGCTCCGTTTGAGGCATTCGGTTTAGGAAAGACGATTCAAGAAATTGAATTCTGTAGGATTGTTACAAAGCATGTTGGCGGGAAAGCATTGATTGTAGTCCCCCTGGGTGTAAAACAGGAATTTGTCAGGGATGCTGTGCGCCTGTTAAAAATAGATGCTCCTGAGTATGTCCGGACAATGGATGAGGTCCTTAATGCAAAAGGATCCATCCTTATAACAAATTATGAACGGGTTAGGGACGGGGATATCAATCCTAAGTTCTTTACCGTGGCCGTACTTGATGAGGCTTCCGTTCTTCGGAGCTACGGCTCAAAAACATATCAGACTTTCCTGGACAAATTTAAAGGTGTCCAATTCAAGCTGGTCTGCACCGCCACACCGTCACCGAACCGGTATAAGGAACTGATTCATTATGCAGGATTCCTTGAAGTCATGGACACCGGCCAAGCATTGACTCGTTTCTTCCAGCGCGACAGTACAAAGGCCAATAACCTGACCTTGTATCCACACAAGGAAGAGGAATTCTGGCTATGGGTAAGTAGTTGGGCATTATTTATCACAAAACCGTCTGATCTCGGTTATGACGATACCGGCTATGACTTGCCGCCCCTTGATGTTCGGTACCATGAGATACCTGTCAACCATACGACAGCCGGAGCTGAGAGGGACGGCCAGATAAAACTTGTCAGAGATGCTGCAATTTCACTGGCAGATGGTGCAAAAGAAAAACGGGAAAGCATTTCTGCACGTGTTGCCAAAATGACGGAAATCATCAAGGCAAACCCTGATGACCATTTTATCATATGGCATGACCTTGAAGAGGAACGTCATGCAATCAAAGCAGCTATTCCAAGTGTTGTTGATATATTCGGGAGTCAGGACATCGATCTGCGGGAACAGCGTGTTATTGACTTCTCGGAAGGGCGTATAAAACTGTTTGCCACGAAAAAGGAGTTGTCAGGATCCGGATGCAATTTTCAAAGGCACTGTCACAGGGCGATATTCCTTGGCATTGACTATGAGTTCAATGATTTCATTCAGGCGATTCACCGAATATACCGTTTCCTTCAGGGAGAGCAGGTCATTATCGACATTATATACACCGAGAGTGAGCGAAGGATCCTCCAGGTACTTTTGCAGAAGTGGAAGCAGCATGATTACCTCATGGAAAAAATGACGGAAATTATTAAAAAACATGGTTTGTCCAATGTTTCAATTATGGACAAGCTTGCCAGAAGTTTGGGGGTTGATAGAGTGAAGGTTGAAGGTAAGTATTTTACGGCCGTAAATAATGATTGCATCATTGAAACAGCTGATATGGCAGAGAACAGCATAGATTTGATTGTCACCTCAATACCGTTTTCAAATCATTACGAGTATACGCCAAGCTATAACGATTTGGGTCATAACAAGGACACGCAGCGGTTTTTTGAACAGATGGATTATTTGTCTCCGCACTTGCTAAGGATACTCAAGCCTGGACGGGTATTCGCCTGCCATACCAAAGACAGGGTATTGTTTGGGAACACTACCGGGACCGGGATGCCGACAATGGAACCTTTCCATGCCATGTGTACCGAGCATTATATGAAGCATGGTTTTCAGTATTTCGGGATGATCACGGTGGTTACTGACGTTGTACGCGAGAATAACCAGACATACCGGCTTGGCTGGACTGAACAGTGCAAAGACGGTACCAAGATGGGTGTCGGATGTCCTGAGTATATCCTGTTGTTCCGCAAATTACCGTCTGACACTGGCAATGCATATGCAGATATTCCGGTAAGCAAAAGCAAAGATGAGTACACCAGGGCACAATGGCAGATAGATGCGCATGGTTATTGGCCGTCATCAGGAGATAGGTTATTGTCCAAGGAAGAATTGGCGGCAATGCCGGTAAATAGGCTACAGGCTGCATACCGGAAATACTCGCGTAGTAGTGTTTATAACTATTCCGAGCATGTTGAGCTTGCAAAGAAACTGGACAAAGAGAACAAACTTCCGGCATCTTTTATGGTTGTCGCTCCAGGCAGTTGGTCGGATTATGTCTGGGATGATATCAACCGCATGAAAACTCTCAATACATCCCAGAGCCAGAAGCGGCAGCAGATGCATGTATGTCCCCTCCAGATCGATATCGTTGATCGCCTGATTAATCGGTATTCCAACGTGGATGAAGTTGTATATGATCCCTTCGGAGGTCTTGGAACGGTTGGCGTACGTGCTATCAAGCTTGGACGTAAAGGCTTCATTGTCGAACTCAATGCCGATTATTTCAGGGATGCTGTCGGGTACCTGAAGTCAGCTGAGGTCGACGCAGCCACACCAACACTGTTTGATTTCTACAGTGATCTTGATTTGCAGGATGATCAGATAGCCAGATAAAGGAGCTGATGTTATGTCAGAGGTAAAGTGGATTAAGATTCTTGTGAACATGTTTGAAGATGACAAAATTGACTATATCACAGGCCTGCCGGAAGCGGACGCAATTATTATCATTTGGATCCGTTTACTCACAATGGCCGGCAAAAGCAATGCGGGAGGATATGTTTTCTTAACTGAGAATATTCCGTATACCGATGGGATGCTTGCTGAAAAATTCAAGAAGCCTCTCAACACTGTTAGGATGGCATTAAGTGTATTTTTAAGGCTTGAAATGATTGAGATGATTGACAACCGGATTTTCATTTCAAATTTTGATAAGCATCAGAATGTGGAAGGTCTTGAAAAAATCAAGGAGCAAACAAGGAACCGTGTTGCAAATTACAGGGCAAGAATGGCATTGCCCGAATGTAACGTTACATGTAACGTTACAGGTAACGTTACCGTAACGCAAGGTAACGCACTAGATAAAGATATAGATATAGATAAAGAATATAATATATATATAGCTGTTTTCGATTTCTGGAACAGTAAAAATATCATTCAGCACAAAAAGCTGTCCGACAAGGCAAAACGGAAAATTAAAACCCTTTCAGCGTCATACAGCCTTGAAGATTTTCAAAAAGCAATTTCAAACTATGAGAAAATCCTACACGATTCCAAATATTTTTGGTCTCATACCTGGACGTTGGATGATTTCTTGCAGCGAGGCTTTGAAAAATTTCTCGCAGATGCGTGCTTTACGAACTACCTGCAAAACGATAAGCCCAAAGCAACACTGAATAAGCCGTCCAATGCAGGTAACTTTGAACAAAGACAATATGATGATAGCTACTTCGACAAGCTTTATAAAAATGTGTGAGGTGCAGCATGGATGATAACAAAAACATCGAGTATTTGGATAAACCCATAAACATAAAAGTCTTTTTCAACAAACCGGATCCATCCAATCCGCAACCCATCACCTATAACCATTATGGGGTAATTGCCAAAGAAAAAACCGGTAATTGGCTCAGGTTGATAAAGAACAATGGCATGGAAGCACTGGTAAATCTGGACAATGTGAACCAGATAGTAACTATCTGAAGGGGGTAGGATATGAAAATTCGATTAATCGATATTGACGGAAAACTGCCTAATCTTGCACTCATGAAGTTGTCGACCTGGCATAAATCGCAAGGAGACGAGGTATATCTCAACAAATGTGAACATCCGGACAAGGTTTATATCTCAGTCTTGTTCACCTGGAACCGGTATCTTGCAAGTAAATTGGCTGCGGCCTTTCCGCATTCGATAATTGATTTTGGAGGGACCGGATGGGATGTTCACAAGAAACTTCCAACTGTAGTTGAAGCATGCACGCCGGATTATGATTTATATACTGTCGCTGATATATTGCCGAGGATCAAAGGCGGGATTGCAACGAAGTCGAGTAAAGAAAAAAAGGCCGCACAATTGAGAGGTCAAAATTATGTTAACACACATGAGCTTATTTAGTGGAATCGGTGGCCTCGATCTAGCAGCAGAGTGGGCAGGATTTAAGACGGTTGGTCAGTGTGAATGGGCGGATTATCCTACGAAGATACTTGAAAAACACTGGCCTGACGTCGCGAGATGGAGGGATATACGAAGTGTCACAAAAGAAAGTTTCTACAATAGAACAGGATTACGAACAGTTACAGTTGTTTCAGGAGGATTCCCTTGCCAGCCTTTCAGCACAGCAGGAAAGAGAAAGGGTGCAGAGGATGATCGTTACCTCTGGCCTGAGATGCTCAGAGTTATATCGGAGCTGCAGCCCACTTGGGCAATTGGTGAGAATGTTGCTGGCCTCATCAGCATGGCACAGTCCACTGGTGAAATTGTACTGGAAACCGAAACAGCTATTCTCAAAGAGTTCGAGATGGTACTCGAAACAATCCGAAGAGATTTTGAGCAAATCGGGTACGAATCCCAGCCAATGCTTATTCCAGCTTGCGCCGTCGGCGCGAGGCATCGAAGAGATAGAATCTTCATTATGGCTCGGAACACCAAGAGTAACTCAATCTGCTCGATCGATCAAATTCCGCAAGGGAAGGACTCCGACACCGGAAGAATTTGTGCAGATGTGGACTACGCCAACAGCAATGGATTGCAAGGAAGGATTAGCAACGAATCTCAGGAAGGATGCTACCCCTACAAGGTCGATACTGTTATCGCAGAAAGTAGTAATGTTTCCAACTCCGACAGCCGGGGATTACAAGGACGGACCAGCGAAGGCATGCAAGAATGTACCGGTAAACGGTCTTTTGGGAAGAGCGGTGCATTTATGGCCGACACCGAGAGCGAACGATGCAGAGAAGAGGGGTGTAATTGCCAACGATCTCCGGAATGGTCTGCCGGCAGCGGTATTATATCCAACACCACAGAAGAGTTGTGGGAACGGGATAGGAGAGCACGGGACCGGTGGCCCGAATTTACAGACGGTAGTTGGTGGGACATTGAACCCAATGTGGGTAGAGTGGCTAATGGGGTTCCCAATAGGGTGGACAGACTTAAATGCCTCGGAAACGCAGTAGTTCCACAGCAGGCATATCCAATATTCCAAGCTATACATAATATCGAAACAGGCACATATTTAATTGCGCAATAGCAGGATTGGAGGATTTTATGGGTACAGCAAAATTGGTTAATAGTGATGTCTTTTTCAACACAATAGGTAAATTGGATATAACCCTTTACGTAGATGGGTCTTACCCATACAAAACAATTTTTAAGTCCAGACGAGGAGATGCAATTGGGTACATCCAAGATATTGCTTATGGTGGATTAGTTATACCCGTTCATTATTTGTTCTAACTACATAAAAGGAGAATAGGAGGCAATCTTATGGAAAAAACATGCAAAACATGCGGGAATCTTTTTTGTGGCCCGGAAGATGAAAATGATGAATATTGTTTTGCCGCGAATAACTTGAATGCCATATCGAAGGAAACCCCAGAGTATGAATGTCCTGATTGGGTACCAGATATTACGTAATAGCAGAATGCCTGGGATTAACACCCAGCAATAAAAAGTATGTGAAGTGAATAGGGAGTGATTTTGTGAAGTTTCATAAGGATTGGACACAGGAAGATGACCAGAAATTAAAAGATACAGAAGAATGCGGAGAAGATATTATTTGCTTTGACTGCACACAATTTGAAATATGTAATTATAACTCTGAAAGAAGGTGATTTTTGTGAATAAATGGAGTGTTTTAGAAAAAAGCATAAACGATGAAAGTGGGCAGCAGATTATTGAAGCATCTGAGTGGTATATGAGGGGTGATCTTCAGAAGATATGTGACGAACACAACAACAAAGATGGAAGGCTTGTTGAAGTGGTACGTTGTGGTGATTGCAGAAAGATAATGACAACAGATTGCCTTATGTGCGGTTTTGATGCAGAAGGGTATTGCACAGGAGGCCCGGACAACGATCAATATTGTAGTTTTGGTGAACATAAGGAAGTTACAACATAGCAGGACAGGTCAAATATAAATGAGGTGAACTATGAAGATTATTAAGAAGTATGCGTGTGAAGTATGTTTTCAGGAATATTTGACGGATAATGAAGCTTTAGAGTGCGAAAAGAAACATCCAGAAATAAAAGTTATTGAATTTAGGTTTGCTGATGGTTTAAGGTTTCCATCGTATATAAAATGCATAGTTGATGGTGTTGAGGCTTGGTATAAAAAAGATTCAGTTATTCCTCGTCACGCAGACTATTAAAGTGTGGAATAGAAGGAATATATCAAGCGGGGGTGAGAAGTTTTGGATGAAAGATACTTTTGGATAAGAGTTTTTGATTATGTTTATGAAAGAGATTCAAATTATGATAGTGAGAGCCTTTCATTCGGTAAAGGTGTCCTTCTCGATGAATTCTATCTCAAAGGTGAAAACATTGATCGAGAATCTGTAAAGCAGGAAGTTAAAAGCAGGTATGTCGGCAAAACAGCTTCAACAATATCATTTGCTAAGCCAAAGAATAAAGATGGCATATATGCAATTGTGATGGACAGTAGTAAATACTTTTATGATCGCTTTTATCTTGAGATTGATACTTTCTGCTTTTGGCATACCTGTCATAAACAAATTATTGGCAAAATGACGGACTTCCCAAAAGTGACATTGGAAAATGGCGAGTACATATTCTTTTGCTCTTATGATTGCAAATCTCATTATTACAATGCAATAAGCCCAACAAGCGAGGGTGAATTCCAGGAGAAAGAAGAAGGCTGCAACGGTTCAGTATTTGGGTACATCTATTTGATTTATAACAGATTGGAAAACCAGTACTATGTGGGACAAACAAGGTATATGCCGTTCTTCAGATGGCAGGAACATATCAAGGCTGGCGGGAAGGGCGATATAAAGGATCTGGTTTTCAGTGTGTTGACAGAAGTGACAAGACATACAGGAATTACTGACGAGCAGAATCAGCAATATCTTAACTGTATTGAAGCATGGTGGATCGCCAAATATCAAGAGGAAGGCCATAAAGTATTTAACATATCAAATCCCAAAATTACAATTACATATTTGAGAGATAGATTTGATGAAATGATAAAGCGAAATAAGCAGCTCAATTTGTTTAATGCATAAACAAAAAAGCCGGAGAAGAGCCCGGCCAAACTGAAAATATTGGAGATAAAAAGTAAGAGGTGAAAAGAAATGTTTGGAAAAAAGAAAAAGCAAAAGTGCAATTCTTGCAGGAGTACAGATTTACTACGCATATATCAAATTGGATTGGATAATATCATTAAATCTGAGGCATCACCACAACCTGAAGCAATTTTTAATATTCTTATTTGTAAAAAATGTGGATCGGTTAAAGTAGATTTAAACACCCTAGTAATTAAAGAGAGATATAATATCTGGCCGGCAAGATACTAGAGAGGAGTGAGGAAAATGGGTAATAAAAGCGGATATATGAATGCACAGGAATTGGCTAAAGAAGCTGCACTCGAAGCATTAAGAGAATTTCGTAAAGAGGAGAAACAAAAGCTGAACAAAACAAAATTGCGCAATACAGGCCTGCTTATGGATCATTATCTGGAATTTACTGATTATTATGAGAAGATCAAATATAAGGGATCTGATATTATAGATGAACTGGAAATAGATGAACAGGATATGATTACACAAGAGGATGTAATTATATATTCAATTAAACGCAGCAAAATACGTACGAAAATCCTTATATGCCAAATAGAGGCAGCTGTCGAAATGATTGAGAAACAAATGAAAGCCAAAGGTGATGAAGAAAAATTTGAAGTGGTA
>JAEWQC010000282.1 GCA_023399355.1 Bacillota bacterium
CTATAGGGGTTGGGGAAATCTTTGCGCCTCGTTATAAGTTTATCCGTAAATAAAGTGAATACATCGACAGCTCATGTCTGATTTCACGCTATGATGCCGCTGGAGGTGAGCCTTCTGCGATCTGCTCTGCCGAGAAAAGG
This sequence comes from Bacillota bacterium, assembly GCA_023399355.1. Lineage (GTDB taxonomy): Bacteria > Bacillota > Clostridia > Acetivibrionales > DTU013 > UBA1305. Next base: position 141 of record JAEWQC010000282.1, read on the forward strand.
GGACATTCCTCAGCCATCGACGCCCATCTCACAGCAGAGTTCAGTCCCCTTACCTTATGGAATTTATGCTGTATGTCCTCTGTTACATAATTGATTTAGTACTTAATTGCCTATTTGTTTGAAGCCTTCCATGCATCCGCCTGCTTCTGGATTTCTTTAATAATATCGTCCATGCCGTTGGACTTGAGCTTGCCCACAAATTCGTCAATATAGGAATCAACCTTCGACTCTTTCAGTTGGGCTTTTGCCAGAGCAGTCAGATACTGGCTCTCAACATTCGCACATGCCGCGATTTGGTTGGCGATGGGGTCGGTATTGACCGTAAAGCCCAGGTGGCTTGCAATAGAGGCCTTTTGGTTGTCCTCCTTCATCTTCGTCAGGAAGACATTGTCCGGGCCGGCCAGGCTTTCAGGTGCCTGGGTAATCATGAGATTTCCGATAGCAGCGCCATACCAGGCCCTGTAGGTAGGATTCTTCGGGTCGGTCGACGGGCGCGGAACTCCTGTAAAGATCATCTTGCCGTTCGCGTCCAGAGCATAGTGCACTCCTTCAACTCCAAAACGCATCAAAGTAGCCACCTTCGGATCCGTATTAGCCAGATTCAGGAGCATCATTGCACGTTCAGGATTTTTGCAGTTGGCTGATACAGCGCTGTATGCCGTCTGAATGGCATTTGTATCTATCCAATACCTTGACGGGTCATAAATCTGAAAATTCGTATCGTCCGACATCCACTTCCCGTCGCCGGTATAGGTAAGTCCCCAGGCCCAATCTCCGGCAGTAATGCTGTTTTTATAGTCCACATCGGTATTGGAGTAATCAAGTATGCCTTTTTCTCCCATCCGAGCCATTGATTTGGCCATCTTCTTGAATTGAGGAGTCTCATACAGGTCAAAAATCGTATTGTCATCTTTGCCTGTAATATCGTCTATCTCCGGTATGTTGCAAACCACGCCCTGCGGAAGTCCGCTGAACTGTTCGAGAGCGAACCAGACAGGCATGATATCGTCAAAACCGACTGCCAGCGGATCCTTTATATCGGTGCCTAGTACCTTGTCCCTTTTCTCCTTTGCCATTGTCAAAAAGTCTTCAAGGTCAGCCGCGGACCGGATACCTGTCGTCGGCAGCTGATCCTTTATTCCAAGCTTTTCGGCCAAATCGACATTCCAGTTTGTGGGGATGATATAAGCATTGTCTTTCAGACAGGGAATCCCGTAAATATGGTCGTTCACCTTCATGCCCTTCCATATCTGATCGTTAAAAAGAGCTTTCGTATCCGATGCGTATTTGTCCAGTAAATCGTCAAGCTCGTAAAACGAGCCCTGGGAAGCAAACGTGCCGTATTTTCCGCGTTGCGTCCCAACTATGCCCACGTCGGAGCCAGAACTTAACAGAACCGGAAGCTTCTGATCGACTTCATCCCATGAGGTAAACTGATGGATCGTGACCGTTGCGTTTATCAGGGGCTTGATGTAAGTGTTGAGGGCATTGTTCACCGTCTTCACATCTTCATCGTTCCCCAGATGGGCACCGATGTACCAGTCCAAAGTGACGGGTTTCAGCTCTGTAGTGCTTGGAATGCCTGAAGCCGCGGCTTCCTGAGTTCCGGTTGACGCTGTCTGAGCGTCGTTGTTCTGACTGCCGCAAGCGGCCATCGCGAGCATCATTAGCAGAGCCATAGCAATGCATAGGATTTGCTTCCAGTTTAGCAACCTTTTTTCCATAATACTTTCTTCCTCCTCATTTTGTATTCATTTGTATTTATGCTTGAATGGCATAATACTTCTTTATATCATTGCCAAAGCAATCTCCAGGAGCCGGGTGGGGCCCGATGACCCCGGGGCGCTTATTCTTTGATGCTGCCAACCACCATGCCCTGGACGAAATACCGCTGGAAAAAGGGGTAGGCAAATAGAATCGGCAGGATTACAACTACCGTGCAGGACATGCGCACACTTTGTTCCGGCAAGCCCTTCATCATCGCAATCATTTCGGGCGACCTTGCGACATGGGAGCTGTTTTTCATAAAATCCAGATTGGCTTCCAGATTCCACAGCATTGTTTGCAGCGGGATCAGCCTGGCTTTGGAACTGTCAATGTACAAAAGGCCAGTAAACCAGTCGCCCCACCGGCCTACCAGTGTAAATAATCCCAATGTGGCCAGTCCTGCCTTCAAAAGAGGCGTCACAATACTGAAAAATATCCTGAAATGACCGGCGCCGTCTATTCTGGCGGCTTCAATGAGCCCATCCGGGATTGCCGATTTCATGAACGTGCGCAGGATGATAACTCCCCAGCACCCCACCAGTCCGCTCAGCAGAAATATCCATATGGTATTCTGCAGATGAAGATATCTCGTGTTCAATATGTACGAAGGGATCAGTCCGCCGCTGAAAAGCATGGGAATAAACATAAACCAGGTCAGAAACTTGCGGTAGGGAAAATCCTTCTGAAAAACCACATATGCCATTGTACTTGTGAAGAGCAGCGTTAAGACCGTCCCCACCACAGCATAAAAAATTGTAATCACATAGGAGTTGATGATTTGATCACCGGTTTGAAAAAGATATTTATAGGCATCCAGCGTAAATCCTTCGGGGAAGAAGGAGTAGCCTTTGTGTTGCAAGGATGCCTTAGTGGAAAAAGAGATGATTATCATCAGCACCAGCGGGGCCACCGTACTAAGGCCGATTATACCAAGTATCGCCATGAATATGTTATTCCATCCCCAGGAAAGCAGCAGCAGTTTGTTTTCTTTTTGCTGTTCCCTTTGTTTGTTCTTTCTTCGTCCAAATCCCACAGTTGTTCGGTCCTGCGCTAGTTTCATTTTAGCCTCCATATCCTGATCACGTCGGATGGACCGCCGTACCTTTTTCTCTTCATATCGTTCTTTTGTTCCGGAGAAGACATAAAGTCCCCTCTTTAAAACATCGCAAGATCCGGGTCGATTTTGCTCACAATCTTATTCACCGCAAGCAGCATAATCAATCCCACCACGGACTGGTACACTCCCGCCGCCGTTGCCATACCCATATTGCCCAAATTCTGCAGCCCGTTGTATATATAGGTATCGATAATGCCCGTTACCGGGAACAATACCCCGTGGAGGTTCATTTGCGGGACCGTGTAAAAGAGTCCGAAATCCCCTCTGAAGATGCCTCCGACATTGAGAATGGTAGTGATTCCTATGACAAAGCGCAGGTGAGGAAGGGTGATAAACCTGGCCTGCCGGAATTTTGATGCGCCGTCCAGCACAGCGGCTTCATAATAATCGTTTGAAATACCCGAAATGACCGCAAGGTAAAGCACTGTATTATAGCCCACGTTCTTCCATGCGTTTACTACCACCAACACATACGGCCATATTTTGATCTGTGCGTACCAGTTCGTATGCAGTCCCAATATTGAATTCACAAGGCCGTAATTCATTTCAAGAAACGAAGCCACCAAAACATATACCACTGCCCAGGACATGAAATACGGCATTATGTAAACCGTCTGAAGAACCTTGGCTGTACGGCGGGTACGCAGCATGCTGAGCATGACTGCGACAATTATGGAAAGCAGCGTGTTCAACACAATAAATACCACGTTGTAAAGCAAGGTATTCCGGGTGATTGTCCATGCGTCCGTACTGGCAAAGAGAAACTCGAAATTTTTAAAACCTGAAAATGGGCTGCCGAATATGCCCTTCCCGTTATTGTACTTTTGGAATGCCATGATGATTCCCGCCATCGGTATGTAGCTGAACAGAAGGGTGTACAAAACCGTTGGAGCCGCCATTATATAAAGCGGAACATCCCTTTTTTTAAAGATACGGAGCTTTCTACCTGCGCTTGTCATGCAATCTCCCCTTATTCGTGATTATCTTAGTCCTTTTTGGCATCCCATTTTTTAAAAGCTTCCTGAAGCCTGTAGTATGACAGCTTTGGCCTTCTGTACAGATCCAGCGCTCCTTTGTGATTGATCCCCATGGGTCTGGACGGCCACCTTGCCACACCGTCGATTACCCAGGCGGAGACCCTGAAATCATTGAAGGTCCATACGATCTGGCCCACGATATAGTCCTTTGAAACATACAAATCGACAAGCGACTCAAGATATTCTGCCTGGGCCTCCTCGGACCATTTTAATTGCGCCTTGCAGGAATGATTCCCATAGATTGCCTCCCATCCTCCTGAGGTCATGAGAACGGGCTTTTCGGGATATCTTGCGGCTATTTTATCCATCATGGCGCCGCCTTCCTCGATCGAGTGTCCGTTATACCATCCCAGCCAATAATTCACCCCAACCACATCAAAGTATTCGTAGGTCCTGTCCTCGGTTGGGATGTCGGAGGCATGTACGGTAAAACGGGTAGGATCCAGTTCTTTTGCGAGCTTTATGTATTTGGGTACGAAATCCACAGCCGCGTCCTCGTAGGTTTTGCATTCGATGAAAAGGCTCCAGAACATGATGCAGGTTTCGTTCTTGTAATACTTGATGGTTTCCTTCATCTGACGGTTTGCCAGTTCCAGCAGTTCGGGATTTGAAAACTGCTCTTTTTTGAAATTGACATTGGGCACCTCGGCTATGACAAGCATCCCCGACTCGCTGGCAATTTCATATTCCTTTAAATGATGGGGGTAATGGCAAAGCCTTAAAAAATTTGCGCCGCCCTTTTTGCATAGCTCGTAATCCCTGCGCAGAATATCGTATGAGAAGGTCCTTCCGGTGACGGGATACTCCTCGTGCTTTGAATATCCTTTCAGGTAGATCACCTTGCCGTTGAGGAGTACTTTTCTATCTTTTATTGAAAACTCCCTGACGCCGATCCTATGTTCCCATTCGTCCACCAGTTTGCCGTTGCGGCTCAAACTAACCTTGAAGTCGTACAGGAACGGGCTGTCGGGCGACCACAATTTCGGATTTTGTATTGCCAGTCTCATGTTTTTCCGGGAGCTTTGCACGCTTTCAGTTATATTGTAAATCGGACCGTATACGTCTTTGTCTTTCACCGATACGTGAATGGAATAAATGTTATCCGCATTAAAATTGCCAATATCAACTGACAGGCTCACGCATCCGTCCATTTTGGTGATTACCGTGACATCGTCGATCCAGCTTGCCCCTGTGCCTATAATGGATACATCCCTGAATATGCCGCCGTAATTGAACCAATCCACGCCGATTGGCGGCGACGTCATATCGGTAATCGTGCTGTCCACCCGGACAGTAATTGTATTTTCCGCATTTAATGCAAGGAAGCCCGTTATATCGATTTCGAAAGGCGTGAATCCGCCTGTGTGAGCTCCAGCTTCTGCTCCGTTGACCCATATCCGGCATTTGTAATTCACTCCGTTGAAAAACAGGATGTACCTGTCAACGTCCTCCATGCTTTCAAAAACAAATCTTTTAAAATACCACGCAATCCCTTCGTATTCAAACAGATCCTCCCGCAGCTCATTCCAGCACGAGGGCACCCAGATATCTTCCGTACCGTCAGGGATACTCTTGTCCCAATGATTCGCAAGCCCCTCGTCTGCCCTGTCGGGTTTGAATTTCCAATAGGATTTTAAAGTCATTTCTTTCAGCATTTAATCCTCCAATATCCCGTTACGTCAAGTAAATTCTTCCGATATAATTAGTGTACTTAGAATCTACATCCCGAACAATCTTCTTTCTTTACAAGAAAATCTCTTTTTTTTACCTTTCAAGCATCATTCCAGCTTGAATCTTGATATCGCCTGTTCAAGATCCTTCGCGGCATCCCCCAGGAGTTTGGCATTGTTTGCAAGCTCCTCGATGCCCGAAAGCTGCTCCTGTGTCGCGGCTGCAACTTCTTCCGACGAAGCCGCAGTCTGTTCCGAAACAGCGGATATGTTTTGTATGGAAGACATGGCCTGTTCCTTGTTTTCTTCCATTTCCACAATACGCGCCATGATCTGTTCCACCTGATCGGCCAGCGTTTCCATGGAATTCTTGATACTCCCGAAAACATGCTTTGTATTCATTACCGCTTCATTCTGTGATTTGAGGATTGTTTCCGTCGACTCAACCTTAACAACCATCTTTCCCATTTCATCCTGAATCGTCCTTATTATGGCTGCAATCTCGTGTGCAGCCTTCATCGACTGCTCAGCCAGCTTTCTTACCTCATCCGCAACTACGGCAAAGCCCTTGCCCATCTCGCCGGCTCTTGCCGCTTCAATTGCGGCATTCAACGCGAGCAAATTTGTCCGGTCCGCTATTTTTCCTATTACATTGATTATCTTGCCTATCGATTTTGAATGCTCATCAAGTAACTGAATATCCTGCATGACCTCTCTTGATATCGAATTGGTCCTTTCCGACCTCTCCTCCAGATCAAGAATCGAGGCCATACCATGACCGGTCATCTCCTTTGTGTCAAGTGTAAGTCTGTCGATGGATCTGGCATTTTCCGCCACGTTATTTATCCTGTGTGCCAGATAACCTATTTTTTGAACGCCCTGCTCCGCATCGGCTGCCTGCGCAGACGCGCCGCCGGATATTTCCTGGATTGTGTAGGTTATTTCATGCGATATCCGTGATACCCGATCCGATGTGCTTGCAACTGTCCATGCGGAATCAGCAACTCTCCCGGATGTGATCCGGGCTTGCGCAATAAGGTCGCGCATGCTTGATATCATGGTATTTACACTTTTCAAGAGAGTTCCCAGTTCATCCTTCCGCCTTGACGTAAAATTCATTGAGAGATCCCCTGAGGCAGCTTTGCCTGTCGCATCGATTATTCTCTTGATGGTGCTGTTCATACTGTTTGCCATCAGTACCCCGATTCCCATTGCAATTAGTATTGCGACCGGTACCAGTATTACGGTGGTCGCGAATATCGTTCTTGCAGCTGAATTCAGTTGGGCTGAAGGGATAAGGGCTGCGAGCCTGTAGCCTGTATCGCCTATTTGGGAATAGCACATCAAATATTCCGAATTCCTGTACCTTACGGAAGCTTTTCCATTATCACTCATCGATGTGGATATCTTCTTATAAAAATCCAATCCGGATATATTGGTGTTTTTGGCCGAATCCCCAAGATTCGTCATATCACGTCCGTCAGGACTGATCAGATGCACTTCGCTTCCCTTCCCAAGGTTGATATCTGTCAATAACTTATTTATGAAATCAGGTTTTAAGTTTACAATAATCAAGCCTGTTTTAAGACCGGCATTCAAGTTTTTTATGACTCTTGATTCGGACATACTGAATGCGGATGCAGTATTACCGGTAATCTTGTCGATTTCCGGATGCAGACCCAACCAGCTGCCTCTGTCCGAAGCCAGAACTTTTTTGTAAAAATCGGTATTCTTCACGTCGTCCAGTGCCACGGAGGGTGTATTCTTCGAGTTGTCTGAAGTGATCATCTTGTTCCCGCCAGCTATCAATAATACATTTTCAACATATTGATTGGTCACGCTGATATTCATCAGGTTTTTCTCTATGTTGGCCTCCAGCTTGTTTTCCGTTAACATATCACTGCCATCCGTTGTGTCGGATAAACCCAGGGTATAGTTCTGAACATCTTGTGATACGGAAAGCTGAAAAATGATATTATCTATCGAAGTCATTACTGCTTCCAAGTATTTGCTGCTGCTTTCGACCGTTGAAACCGACGATTGCCCGATCACTCCCGAAACAGCTTTAGATGTGCCGATATAGGATATAAAGCCCTGTATGACAAGAAATGCGATTGGTACGGAAAATGCCAGAATCAGTTTTGTCCGTATATTTCTAAATCCTCTGAGCAGACTTGTTTTTGTGATTGCTGCAATCGTGACAGTCATAATTCTCTTTAGTTTTCCATACGCATTCATTTTACAGTTCCTCCACACATTTACCCCAGTTCCCTCAGTTCGGGATTTTTTATTAACAGAATCATACATCATCTTTTTGCGGAAAAATTTTGGTGCGGCCATATTAATTTTTATCCTGTTAACCAAATGCTAATACTCGTTCTTATCAAACTCTATCTTCTTTTTTTACTACTCGTTCTCTTCTTTTTACTTTAGCCATGTTTTAAAAGCATTTGTGCACAATTTTCGACTTTTACACATTACATCCGGTGATTTTAACTCTGTCTGATGTTGTTGAAAGCGTTGAGGCCTCCCCGGGCCTGCACCAACTGCTGAAAGGCTGCTAAAAATTAGCATCAATCATTTATGCCGCTCCGGGGAGTGCGCAGACGAAGTATTCGGAGGCTATCCGTGGTATCATGTACCGGAGTTGCTTCATGCAGGCACTTTCCCCTGGTCCCGGAACATTGAAGAACGGAATGTCATCCTTTCCGGAGATCTTCTCAAGGTGATCAATCCGACAGAATGCATTTCCCGGAGATATCATGAGACGCTTCTGGAAGTTCCACATATGGACGGGGAAAACAATCTTGAAAAAAGAAGAAGAGAAATGTTCTATCTAAACTTCTCCTGGTTTATGCAGACATTGCTTGATCGAAAAGACCGTATGAGTATGGCCCACGGACTCGAGGTCAGAGTCCCCTACTGTGATTACAGGCTGGTCCAGTATGTGTGGAATATCCCGTGGGATATGAAGATGCTGCATGGCAGAGAAAAAGGTCTTTTAAGAAAAGCTCTCGAAGGCGTGCTGCCAAATGATGTCCTTTACAGAAAAAAGAGCCCGTATCCAAAGACTCATAACCCAGCTTACGAAGTTACTGTAAAGAGCAGACTAATGGAAATAATACATGATCCCAATTCCCCGTTGATCCCCCTGATAGATAAAAAAGCTTTACAATCCATCATGTTGGAAGTCTCCGATCTTGGAAAGCCATGGTACGGCCAGCTTATGGCAAGGCCGCAGCTTTATGCCTGGCTGATACAGGTTGATTACTGGCTGAGGCATTACATGATCTCAATAAAAATATAGCTTGCCGGGAGTCATTCGATAACCACATAGCTTCCATTATTGATCATTACAGCGCTGTTGTCCTTCAGAGCTTAACATAATAAAGCTATTCAACTTTAGCAAAGAGCATGTAAAAGTGTCACCTGCGCTGCCTTTTCTTAAGAAATAATCTCTTTAACTCTTCCGACAACGCCGCCAATCAGCCTGACTTTTATGCCGTGTGGATGAGTAGAGCTATTCGTTAGTATATTTTCAACCGTTCCTTCTGTCAGTTTTCCTGAGCGTTGATCCTGTTTCTGAACAACCAAAACACGCATGCCCGGTTTAATGTCATTTCTATTTGTTCCATCCATTCAATCTTTCCTCATTTTTCAATAAAATAGGTCGCTTCCATGTCTGCGGTTGCCAATGCAAAGCTCAGAGGAAACTGTTCAAAGGCATCACCGATATTTCTCTTATCTTCAGCGCCTGAAAATCCCATATGATATCTTATGGCAAAAGCCTCCTCTCTGGTAAGCTTCATATAACCGGTTATGATATATACCGACTTTTCACCATGCCCATAAGGTAACTTATCTTCAAATTCATAGTTAGGTACGCTGTGCCAAACCCCCTGATCGTCCTTAACATTACGCGTACCGGATTTGTAGCAATTAATTTTACATAAATCATGCAGTAACGATACTATGGCAATTGTTTCATTGTTGTACTCCATATTATATAATTCCTTGGCGCGTTTTCTTGCCAAATAGTCCTCCAGGCAATCATATACGTTAATACTGTGCTCTACCAATCCACCCATATAGGCACCATGAAACCTTGTACTCGCAGGCGCCTCAAAAAAGTCACTGGTTTTTGACTGCAAGTACTCAAGCAGCTTATCCGATCCTTCTCTGGTAATATTATTCTGATAAATCTCAATAAATCTTTCTGTGTTACCCAAAATGCCACCTCCAAAATAGAAGCCTATGAAGCTTATTGGTACTTGATTATATTCAGCCGCATTATTTGCCCCCAAAATGCCATTGTTTCCATATGTCATAATTGTATCATAAGAAAATGCGGGTTAATAGTGAACAAAACTATTTCAAATCATATTCCATCTTCTTTGAATTTCTTAATATGAACAAGGAAAATACGGCAGCCAAAATTCCTTTTAAACAGCAAGAAAGCAGCCTGGTCGGCTGCCTTTTGCTGTTTGAGGGAGGTTGTATATTTATACTTTCTGGTGTTTTGTAACACTCACTCGAATATATTCACATAAAGTGTTATAAAGGCACTTAATTTATTGCTGTTATCTGTATGTTTTAGCCATTACAGGCTGCTAGTCCGTATTCTTTTGTTCATCAAGCGTTGCTGTCAAAGTCAATGTCTTTCCATCCCTGTAAACCTCGATTTTTACTTTGTCACCGGGCTTATGGGTATTTTTCTGATCCTCCAGATCCTGGAACACCTTAACACTCTTGCCGTCGAACCTGGTAATGATGTCACCGGTCTGAACACCTGCCTTGTATGCAGAACTCAGCGGCAATACTTCATAGACCAGAAGGCCGTTTGGTACCTGGTTCTGTTTGGCGATATCCGCATTGAACCTTGGGTCGATCGATACGCCGAGATAGGGTCTGCCCTTCACATACTTAAAGTCTATAAGGCTCTTTGCGATTTTGTTTGCTTCATTGATCGGTATTGCAAATCCAAGTCCTTCATAACCGGTTGCTGCGATTTTAACTGTATTCATACCTATTACCTGGCCCTGTGAATTCACAAGAGCACCGCCACTGTTGCCGGGGTTTATAGCTGCATCTGTCTGGATCAGCTTGAGAATATCCCCATTTTCCATCTGTATGGACCGGTTGATACCACTAATGATACCGGCTGTTACAGAGCCTATATAATCCATTCCGCCGGGATTGCCGATTGCCACAGCCAGTTCGCCGGATTTCACCTTGTCGGAATCGCCCATTTCTGCCGCGGGCAGGTTTGACGCATCAATCTTCAATACTGCGATATCCGTCTTGGCATCTCTTCCAACTACTGTCGCCGTATATGATTTATCAACATTACTTGGCAAAATCACTTCGATTTTTGAACCTTCGCTGATCTTGTTTGAGTTCTGACCAAGTGCGCCTTCTATAACATGGTTGTTTGTGAGTATATAGCCATCGGCTCTGATAATGATACCCGACCCTTCTCCAACTCCACTTCCCCCGAGATCGAAGAAGAAGTCCTGGCCCTGTGCCTGTATGGTGACCTTGATCCCCACTATGGACGGACTGACCTTCTCGGAAATTGCCTCAACAGGTGTGGAGGACTGTTCAATCTCCACCTTCTTGTATATGCCGTTATTATTACCGGCTGCTACTTCCGATACCTGCGCGGTTCTGCCCGTCAGGCTGTCGATTGCCGGCTGGATGACCGGCGACAGGAACATCGTTGCAGCGAACATGAGGCCGGCTCCGATTAACGCACCAAGCACCGCAACGAGAATCAACTGCCCGGCACCTGTCTTTTGCGTTTTTGTTCTCTTGATGTTTTCATTGTAATACATCTGCGACCTGGCCTGTGCTCCGTTATTCATAACTACAGGTGCATTCTGGGGCTGCACATAAGCAGCCTGTGGTACTTGTTGTCCCTGTGGTTCTTGCTGTGGTGCCTGCTGTTGTTCTTGCTGTGCCTGTGGTGCCTGTGGTGCCTGCTGCACCGGTATCTGAGCCGGTTCCACGGATGCAGAGGTATCCACGGAAGCCGCAGTGACCGTCTCCGGCACTGAAGGGATATTCTCTGAGGTTGCAGCGGCTTCGCCTTCATTTATATGATCTGACTGCGCTTCATTCAAATTCGTTTCATTGTTTTCATGATTGAGTTCAGTTTTTTCCGAATTGAATTCGTCCATGCAAAATACCTCCCTAAATGTTGAGATTGCATAATTTAACGTATACTACTATTGTAAATTGCCTATTTTAAAAAACTGTGAATAAATTGTTAACATTACTCCACTTTCCGCTTTTATTGTTCATCTGGCTGTTCATAGGAACGTTCAAGCGTGAAAGTAAATGAAGTTCCTTCTCCAGCTTTACTCTCCACCCATATTTTCTGGCCATGTTCATTAATGATATTCCTGACAATGGCAAGTCCGAGACCTGTACCCGTCTTATCCC
>JAEWQC010000078.1 GCA_023399355.1 Bacillota bacterium
ACGCGTTTGTGGATTACAAACAGCAATGTAAATAATATAAACAATCTGGATAAGCTGAAAGATCTGGAATACCTAAATTTAAGTTTTAATAATATATCAGATATTAGTGTATTAGCGAATAATACAAAATTAAAATGGTTAAGCTTAAACGATAATAGAATATCAGATTTAAGCTCCATAAGTAGTTTGAAAAATTTAGCTAACTTAAATCTAAGTGGAAATGAATTATTAAAACTAAATAATATAGGGAATTTAACCAATCTGACAACATTACTACTGGGGAAAAATAAAATATCTGATATTTCTGAGTTGAAAAAGTTGAAAAAACTAAGCATACTTGGTCTGGGGGAAAATAACATTGAAGAAGTAAATGATATTTCAGCATTAACCACCCTGTCTACATTGGGATTGAGCTATAATAAGATATCAGATATATCACAACTAAAGAATTTGACTAACTTGACGGAATTGTCTGTAAATAACAATAATATAAACGATATAACAATGTTTAATCTCAATAAAATAAAAACTTTTTATGCAGAAGGAAACCCCCTCGATAATGATTCCCAGATTATATTAGAAAAGTTTAAAAAAGATAAAGCGGTAAGAGATAAAGCAGAATCGGAATTATCTCCTGCTATGAAATTACGAAAACAGTTATTTGATAATGAACAATAAAAATAGGAATACAGTAAAGTAGCAGTAATGAGTTTTGCCCCCGCTGCCTTCCTCCGCAGTGCCCGTCGCATGCGGGCAGGCGCAGGAACCGCCCATCCAGGCTGGCATCCTGACAAACTGGAATGATGCAGCCTGCTGGGCTGGTTCCCCTGCGCCAGTGGCAAGTGAGCGAGCCGGAAGCATTCCAGCAGCATTGAATTTCGTCCCCTATGACCTTTTATTGAAAATCATCCCGTAAAAATCTTTATTGGTCGTGGCTGCGCTGCAGGTGAACCGCAGTAAGCCATCGCCAGCCTGCAACCTCGGGAACCTGAATGTTGCAGATGATCCGGCTTTGCACGATTCGCAGGAACAGCGTAGGGGATGCCTGAATGTCCCGATGAACCTGTCCCGGATTGGTATCCACGGCTGGCATGATGTGCAACCTGGATTCCATGTTGCCGTCCACGCCCTTGGTTCCTTCCACCGCCGAACGTAAACCGGCTTACTTTGTGCCGTTTACGGTTTCGGCTGCTGGCTTTTGCAGTTTCGATAGCAGCGCTGCTTTTACCGGCAAGCGCTTCGCCTGCTTGGGCCGGGAATAATCCTAAAATTGCCCCTTTTGATATGAAAACAGAGAAAAACAAATGAATACATGCTGTACTTTCTTGCCGAAAACTAATAATCTAACAACCGTTAATGGTCAAGAAATACTATTGTTTCAGCATTACTTCTATAGTAATATTTATAGTTCAAATAATGTTATACTTCTATTACATTATTTATAAAATTTTGGTATGATATACACATATCATGTTGGATAGGTTATAGCATTGTTGTATGCGGCCTTAACATTCGCATCCTAGTCAAAATTAATATACTGACATATAATATAAGTAAAATTGCAGAATTTGAAATGAGGGAACAAAATGGCAAAAACCATGAAACTTAAGTCGATACAGATATCGGGATATAAATCATATGGAGATAGGCCTAAAACAAAAATAGATTTTAAAGATATAAATGTAATTATCGGTGCAAATGGTGCAGGAAAAAGCAATCTCATTTCTTTCTTTGATATGGTAGCATTTATGACGACAGGAGCATTTCAAGAATATGTAGGAAAGCAAGGGCAGGCACAATCATTGCTATATTTTGGCGCTAAAGTAACTGATTCTATACAGGCAAAAATTGTATTTGAAAATGATGATAACATTGATACATATGAATTTAAACTAATTTATGCTCTGAATGATAAATTAGTATTTGCCGGGGAGAAACTATCTTGGCATGCAAAAAGCAAATCAACTCCAAGAGAACTTGTTTTTCCAGCCGGAAATTTAGAATCTGTGCTTTCGGATAAAGAGCAAAAAGACATGATGGTGACCATCATTAGAAACATTATGAACAATTGCAGGGTATTCCATTTCAATGATACCTCAAGTTCCGCACGTATGCGACAACAAGGATATATTGATGATAACGGTTACTTAAAAGCAGATGCGGGAAATCTTGCAGCTTTTTTATATCGCTTAAAAGAAGATAAAAAATTAAACAAGTATTATGAGCTTATTCTTAAATATTCAAAGGCAGCCTTGCCCCAACTTGATGATTTGGTGTTAGTACCTGACTTTAGAAATGAAAACAATATTAAGCTGAATTGGAAGACACAAAATTCGGATGAGTTGTTTGGTCCACATCAGCTTTCAGATGGCTCACTACGGTTTATTGCTCTTGCTACAGTTCTTTTGCAGCCACCAGAAACAAGACCTTCTGTTATCATTCTGGATGAACCAGAAATTGGGCTTCATCCTCATGCCGTATCCCTACTTGCAAAAATGATCAAGTCGGTTGGCTCCGAAAAACAAATTATTATTTCTACTCAGTCCTCCAGCCTTCTGGACGAATTCGGATGTGACGATGTTATTATAGCTGAATTTGACCGAAATAGAAATTCCAGTACGTTAAAAAGGGTATCTGAAGAATCATTGAAAGACTGGCTGGTTGATTACACATTGTCAGATCTCTGGAGTAAGAACATAATTGGAGGACTACCGCTATGATAAGGGTCAACGTTGTCGCGGAAGGCCAATCAGAAATGTATTTTGTACAAAAAATGTTAAGCGTATATCCATTCTCGATAATGAAAAATATCGAAATGTATTCCAGAGCTGTATTGACCAGTAAAGATCAAAAAACCGGATATGAATATCGTGGAGGGCTAAAAGACTATAAAAAGCCTAAACGTGATATAATCCAATGGCTTAAAGAATCACCGAATACATATGTTACGACTATGTTTGACCTATACCGTTTGCCAAATGAATTCCCAGGTTACCAAGAGGCTATGGTTCAACAAAATCACTATGAGAGTGTTTCTATTCTTGAGCGTGAACTGAAAAAGGATATATTGCTTGAGTTACCCAATATAAATCCTAATCGGTTTATACCATACATACAGTTACATGAATTTGAAGCCCTCTTTTTTGTAGAATTAAATAAGTTGAAAATTTTCTATTTAGGTGAAGGTAATCATTCAAAAATTGATCAATTAATTCATGATGTTGAAGGAATGAATCCGGAATTAATCAACCATGGAGCTAATACAGCGCCTTCAAAGCGTCTTAAAAATACAATCCCTTATGCAAAAGGCGATGATGCTGTACTTGTCTTACAGGAAATCGGCATTACGGCAATGCTAAATACATGTCAACATTTTTCAGCATGGGTTAATCAATTACTAAACTTAAGTGAACTCAGGGATTGACAGGATAATTATAGATTATGCATGGTTAACATCACTACTGCATTTTCATCTATGCTTCTGTTTGAATAAATATGTAATTAATTACCATTTGGTTTTTAGATCGCTCATTGATGTTTCAATGTATCCACAATCTCTAAAAAATGAAGAATTATTCGCACAATTTTTATATTTGATTAGGTTTTCTAATCAGTCACGTCACGCCACTCCACAGCAATACACTATTATATGGCTTTTCTGTTTTCAATATCGAAAGGGGCAATTTTTTTGGATTTCCGGCCCAAGCAGGCGAAGCGCTTGCCGGTAAAGCAGAGCACTGCTATCGAAACTGCAAAAGCCGCAGCCGGAACCGTAAACGGCACACGAAGTGGCCGGTTACAGGTTCGGCAGGGCGGAAGGAACCAAAGGGCGTGGGCCGGCGGCATGAATCCAGTTGCTACGATCATGCCTGCCGTAGGTTGCCAGTCCGGAACACTGGATCATCAGGACATTCCGGCATCCCCTGCGCTGTAACGGCGAACCGGTAAGCCCGAGCCCAGCCGCAACATTCAGGAATCAGGGCTGCAGCCTGGCGATGGCTTGCGACAATTCGCCTGCAGCGCGGGCACGCCAAACTGAGATTTTACGGAAGATTTGAATAAACGGGCCACAGGGGGATGAATTTCAATACCTCTGGAATACTCCTGTCTCGCTAACTTGCCACTTCCCGCGCAAGTGAACCAGCCCGGCAGGCAGCATCATCCGGCTTGCCGGGATGCTGGCCTGGATGGGCGGTTCCTGCGCCTGCCACTACAAAGCCTGCTACCCACAGGAACACGAGGGCTCGCTGCTATCGAATGCAGCGGGGGTTTTTAAGGGGGAGGGGAAAGGTTTTTTTGCTTGATTTTACGGAACGTTTTTCAATAAAGAGTTCAGGGGACGAATTTCAATACTTTGCGAATACTCCCCGCTCGCTCACTTGCCGCTACCGGCGCAGGGAAACCAACCCGGCAAGCTGCATCATTCAAGTTTTGTAAGGATGCATTCCGGGATGGAGACCCCTGCGCCTGCCCGCTCACAAAGACGCTCGCCGGAGCAGCCTGTGCCGGAACAGGATCACAGGGGCACGGATGCGACGGACACTACAGAGGAATGCAGCGGGGATAACAAAAAAGAGGCCGGATTAACTCCAAAACCTCTTTAATCTGCTAGCTTTTAATATTCTGGACAGCAGAACACAAATCAAACATGTATTATAGATAATATCCTATTTTTTCATGATATAGTTTTCCCAACCTATAGATTGTATATCTTCTAAACTTGGTTCGACTATCTTTCCATATTTTTGCCTACTACCATTCTTATTCTGCTTTGCATCTTCTGGATTTTCCCATTCAGCCTCACATTCATCACAACAAATAAACATTTTTCCAGAATCCTCTTCTTTAACAATTTCTAAATACCCCTGTTTACATATCAAACACGACCCGATTTTATACTGATATTCATAATTCATACTTCTTCACTCCTTATAAACCGTAGTTTCCAAATGATGGGAATGCTGCAATCAATTCATTTGTGTTTTTCTTTGTTACTATTGTGATATAGTCCATTCTCGTACCTGTATTCAAAAATCCACTTTCATATCCTGCATTTTGATAAGGAATGTTGTATATATAACCACCCATTCCATCATCAATAGGTGTTACTGTGTTACGCAGATTCCAAGCATTATTCACTGCCGTTACTGGATTTTCATTGAAGACACCATGGGTTTGTCTATCGGGTCTCGGAACACTATGCCTGTTGATGTGGTCAATTCTTGTTTCCCCCTTTTTGCTTACAATGGCATCCCAATCAAGGCTATTTGATATACCATCAGCAGCATCTATATCTACAATGGCTTCCCCAGTTTCATCGGTCCTCTGAAATGCACCTCTTGAAGCTGCAGATTCCGCTTTCGCTGCATCTTCTGCAATTTCATCAATTTTGCTTACATTAGATACTTCCGACCTTTCAATTCTCACAACTAATCCATCTGGTGTGGCTACTTCATAGTGATCGTCAAACTTTGTTATTTTCTTTATACTTGCAAATAGTTCCTCAAGCTTTCCATTGACATTTCCAAGTATATTTTTAAGTTTGTTAATAGTTTCTACCGCTGCCTCTACCATTGATATTACGGTTGCTTTTGTTCTTAAGCCTTTGCTTATGTCGATTAACCAATCAAGCAGTTTCCCGGACATAATCACTGCCTTTAGTGCATCTGCTGCTAAAGCAATTCCCTTAGATATCAATAATTCTATTAATATTGCCCCTACAATGTTTCCAACTATTTTTGCTATATCATTGTCCGTAGCCGTATATTGGAAATAATCAATTGCCTGCTGTACCTGTAAAGCAAGCTGTATTAGGTAAAAATAATCTTCCGCACTGTTAAGGTCAGCCACGTCGCTCAGTTTCTTAATACTTGCAATAGTTTCATCAAGATGTATCAATGCATTAACATTGCCTACTATGTCACCAATTGCACCTTGGAAAACACCTTGAACAAAGTTTGCAAGAATAGTTCCTGCGCTCGTATAATCAGTTTTGGGTTCAATGTATATGATTGATGAGCTACTGTTGCTCATATTGTATATTTGGCTGCCATACCCCAGATCATTTGCCAGCTGCGAAACCGGCAGTAAATAATGGCCTTGAGCATTGACTTTAAACGAAGAAGCAGATATGTTTTTGTAACCATTGTTGCTGTAGCTTCATGCCAACATTCAACTGTTACACTTTCTCCCAGGTATGCCCTTCCCAAATAATTAGTTGCTCCACCGTCGTTATATCCAGCCAGCATATCGTAGAAATTAGCCCATACAACACCGTTAGCATCAACTTCTACATCATTTATCTCATTATCTGAGATTATTACCTTCGGTATAGTAACAGGCGTACCCGTCCCCTGACCCCTGATCCTTATGTACTTGTCAATGATCGTCCGGGTTTCTCACCCTTAAAAAAACGAAACTCTATACAACTTCCTTCACGGAAGTTTTTTTGAAAGCCAAATCACCAACTACA
>JAEWQC010000287.1 GCA_023399355.1 Bacillota bacterium
AACTTATTCTTTATGTTCTGCTTTACAATTTCAGGATTTTCCCTTAAAAATTTAATATCTAACATATCTCTCCTCCTAATTATATTATTATTTTCTAAATTCATTAAATAAAAAAACTCCCCTCCCATATATAAATGAGACGGAAGAATCCGCGTTGCCACTCAAATTGCTAGTGTATAAAAGCACCAGCCACTCTATAGTAGGATAAAGGGTACTAACCTTTCGATTTTCATCGACAGCTCAAAAGTGGAAAGATTTAACCTTTCACCGATTTTCACCAACCATCGGCTCTCTGAAGAAATTTATTAAATCGTAGCTTTTATTATCGCTGTGTTTTGATATGAGATTATTATTTATTAATTAATTATATATATGTATTAATTAATTTTCAAGTATAGATTTAAATATAGCGTTATAAGTACACGGGAGTTTGACAGTTGAATAGGAAAAAAATCGCCGAAAGCCTCAATTTAGGCTTATTTTTTTGTCAATTTATTCGCTTGTTTGACAGGTGATAAAAATACTGAACCCTTGGAATCCTTTCATCAATTGATGTTGAAAGAAATTTTTTTTGAATTTTTTTGCCAAAATTGCTGGCTAAATATGGATAACTATGATATAATAGAGCTATGGATGCTACAATAATTTCGTTGAGCAGACTGTAATATTGGTCAGGAGGGTGTATTTTGTGTCTTACAGATTGAGTAAACAAGGCAGGGCGAAAGGAACTTATCTAACTATAGAAAAAAAGTTCTGGGACAAAGATAAAAAGATGTCTAGAAGCAAACATCACAAGTCGTTAGGTTACCTGCATGACTTAGAAAAAGAATTTCCCGACCCGATTGCTCATTTCAAAGAAATTGTTGAACAAATGAATGCTGAAGAGAATGGAAACAAAAAGCTTACGCTAGAAATTGATTTGAATGAAAAACTGCCTGATGAATCACACACCAGATACAATATGGGCTATGCTGTAATTATGAAAATATATCACGAGTTGGAGCTGGATCGTTTCTTAAATAATAAGGCAAGGCACGAGGCCTTTGAATACAACACTAACTCCATTATGACACTTTTGACTATAACTCGAATCCTGCACCCCTCATCTAAAAAGAGGTCTTATGAATATAAGGACATGTTCTTTGAACGTTTTGACTTTGAACTATATGATGTATACCGCGCTCTATCTCATTTCTCGAAGATAGGCACGGAGTGTCAACGCTTTATCAGTGAGCAGATTAATATAAAGTTCGGACGGGATACTTCGCTCATGTACTTTGATGTTACGAACTTCCACTTTGAGATTGATGAAACAGACAATCTCCGTAAGAGAGGAAAAGAAAAGAATAACCGTCCTGACCCAATCGTACAGATGGGTTTAGCCATGGATGCCAACGGGATACCTCTGTATTACAAGCTTTTTCCCGGCAACACTCACGATAGCAAAACCTTCATTCCTGTATTCAAGGATGTCTGTGTAAGATTTAATCCCGGTCGTGTTATCGCTGTTGCAGATATGGGTTGCACATCATCCAACAATATTTACTTTCTTAAGGGTGGAGACCGCGATAAACGCGTAAATGGCTATGTATTCAGCTTTTCAATACGCAAAGGCTCAGGAAAGTTTAAGGAATACGTTCTGGATGATACCGACTACACAGACAGGGATGGCAAAGCATTGAAGGACGGCTACGACTACAAGGTTAAGTCACGCCTTGAGGTAAGGGAGATCCAGATTACTATGAAAAACGGTTCCCAGAAAAGTGTATTGATAGACGAAAAGCAAGTCGTTTTCTGGAGTAAAAAGTATGCTGACAAAGCACGGGCGGAACGAGCTGAAACCATTAAAAAAGCACTAGACATTATATCCAATCCTAAAAATCATAACAAGAACACAGTACATGGTGCCTCTGCATATATTCAGAACATCACATATGATAAGAAGACCGGCGAGGTATACGCAGAAGAGGGCAAAAAGCTGATATTCAATGAAGAAAAAGCTAATGAGGATGCCAAATACGATGGATACTACAGCATCGTAACCAGCGAGTTAGAAATGCCCGAACAACGTATAATTGAAATTTACAGAGGCTTGTCTGATATAGAGGACAATTTTAAGGTTTCTAAAAGCGATTTAGATATTAGGCCGGTTCATGTTTCACGTGAGGATCGAATCAATGCACATGTCCTTACATGCTTTATTTCTCTGGTCATTTTGCGCCTTATACAAAAGAAAACTGACTACAAGTTTACACCCGAACAAATTATTACTTGTCTTAATAACATCAGTTGTAGTCTTGAACACACAAACCTTTATATGTTTGATTACCGCAGTAACATTTCAAATTGTATCGGAGAAGCTTTTGATATTGATTTCACCAACAAAAGACTCCGCCTTAGTGAGATAAAAAATATTTTAGCATCGTCGAAAAAATGAAAAATATGCTATGCTTTTATGGCAAACAGCAAAGCCCGCAAACCGTCTATTTAATGGTGGTTTACGGGCTATTTTATTCTTTAGCCTGTTAAACTTAGGTTTA
>JAEWQC010000157.1 GCA_023399355.1 Bacillota bacterium
CGTTTGTTTCGTTCGCCGCGGGACAGCTTCTATACTATACCACCGCATCTGCCCTTCCACAACCTTCGCTTATTAGCATTTACCTGTGTACACTTGATTTATTCCTGTTTCTCTGTTTTATACTCCGTTTTATCAGTGTATTGTCTGATATCCTCCATGGTGACTGCTAATTCACAAATTCAATTCCTTACATAATGCATCGTTTTCTTTTAGAGGATTAGCCATTATCCCTTGATTGTACTTTGATTATTCCTTGAACGCTGCCTTTAAGTCATCCATATAGTCGTGATGAGCCGCAAACAGATAGGAAATACCCGTCAGGCTGTCAGGGAAAATCGGCTGTAAACAACAAAACAGGGACATTGTATGCCTGTCAGCATTACCCTGTCCCTCTAATTGCGTTGTTACCCCGCCCTGTTTTGCTTTCATCCGCCGGCTATTTTCTTTGCCAGGATGATTTTATTCCCTTTGGCATTCACTTTTACATTATCGCACAAACTCCTGACGATCATGATTCCTCTGCCGTTTTCGCACATTCCCAACGGATCTGCTTCATCACATAGTGGTTTTCGATTGTTGCATATGTGATTGAAATCATATCCCCCGCCTTCATCTTCCACTATGATGGAAATCGTTCCTTGTCCTGTTATCCTGGCATCAACCTTGACACACTTGCTGATATCCTCGCCATTACCATGCCGGATTGCATTTATAAGCACTTCGTTCAGGATTACCTTCAGTTCAAATAGCGTACACTCACTGACCTTTCCGTAACTATTGCGGAGGTTACAGACAAACTCATCCACTACTTTACTTATGCTGTTCAGGCTGCTCGGTACACTGGTGCTGTAAATGTACAAGCTTTTCACAAATTATACCACGTCCTCGAAGGCCAGTATTAAAGCCGCCTATCATGGCAAAAGGCTTTAATATATATTACCCGCAATATTTTTAAATAAACACACATCTTTTACGCTTGGTAGAATCCTGGAGTTACTTCGAGAGCATATTCCTGAACCGTTCAAGTACCCTATGTTCAAGCCTTGATACATACATTTGTGATACGTTCATTTTATCCGCAATTTCCTTCTGCGTCTTTCTGTTAAAATAGCGCATCCGGATGAATTCCTTTTCAGCCTCGTTGAATTTGTTCAGACTCTTCTCAAGAAAGTCTCTGTTTTCTATTCTCTCAAATGTGGCATCCTCGCCGCCTATCGTCTCGTGAAGTTCAAGATCGTCGTCACTGAATGCATTCTGATCAAATGACTGCATGTTATATGCATTCCATGATTCGATTATTTCAAGTACGGTCTCTTCCTTAATATGAAGATACTCCGCTATCTCGTCCACTCTTGGCGTCCTGTGAAGTTCCTGGGAAAGTTGGTCTCTTGCCAGATTCACCTTCTGGTATACTTCGTAGATCCGCCTTGGAATCCTTATTGCAGAGCTCTTGTCCCGAAAATATCTTTTAATTTCACCAACAATGGTCGGTGTAGCAAAGCTGACAAATTTAAACCCTTTATCAGGGCTGAAGCGTTCAACCGCTTTTATTAGCGCAATACAAGCCACCTGATAAATGTCTTCATAATCCACTCCTCTGTTGAGGAATTTCTTAGATATGATTTCTGCAAGATAGATATACCGTTTAACAAGATCATTCCTGCTGGTTATGTCCCTGTCGCTGCTATATCTTGCAAAAAGCGCATCGTTATCCGCTGCTTCTTTCAGCACCGCTGCTTCATGATTATAATCCATACCCGGAAATCACCTCAAAAGTTTTTGTCATAGACAGTATATAGTCGTCGTGTTCAGGACAAAATTCCACTTTATCCATGAATGCATTTATTAAAGCTACACCCAAACCATCCTCATCGTCATTAAAGATACATCTTATTTTTTCTATACTGGAGACAAAGGTTATTTCCAGACCTTTCTCTGAAACATCAAACAATATTTCGTAGCTTCCCTCAAGCCCCGCAGCGGCATTGATGATCCGGCTGCACACCTCGGATACGGCTACCTTGATATCCTCAATAGTCTCAATATCAAATCCCATCCTACTGGCTATACCAGAAGCTGTTAACCTTGTGACACTGACATAATCAGCTTTGTAGGGCAATACCAACGCAATCCTGTCCGGTGATACCATCTTATTCCGCTCCTTCGCACAACTCATATAATTTATCAATAGCAATAAATCAATTTATGATAAAAAGTTTATCAAGCCCCGTAATAAAGAATAATTTCTTGATATTTTCCTTCATGTTATCAAGCTGAATGCTTCTGCCTGCGAGCCGTGTTTTTTTCAAGGCTCCTACAAATATGCCCAGACCTGTGCTGTCAATGTAGTTCAACCCACTGCAGTCTATGACAAGATCCATACCGCTGTTGTCAACAATTCCATATAGCTTGTCCTTAAATTGCTGAGCCGTATAGATATCTATTTCTCCTGAAATGAAGACCTTAGCCTTGTCCGCCAGATATTCCTCTTTCAAAATCAACTCACTGGACATTTTCATTTCCCCCTGTCTTTATTATTTCATAAGAAATTGTAATACTTTCAACGCTTTATCAGTGTGTTTGTCGGAGACTCTAATTGATGCGATCAATTCTGTTCCCAGTACCCCTGATTTCTTTAATATGGTGCTGTTTGTGATATCTACCCCATAAAGGTGCTTCACTACAGGTACCGCGGGAACTTTTACCTCTCCGTTCGGTTCTGTTTCTTCGATGCCGACGATATTATCCTTATTCTTGTCCATATCCACACCCAGCTTGGATGCGATGTCATCCAGGCTTAAGAACGCACCATTCTTTGCAAATTTAATATAATTTTCCTTATCCAAGATGAACAAATCTATATCTGCGGCTCCGAAAAGTACAGTAACCTTCATAGCCATTGCATATTGCTGGTCGCTATGATCTTCTTCATTGATATAAGCTCCATCAAAGCCAGGTTCCTTTATCTCAGGAACATTGGCTTTATAGGCATCCTTCAGCTTGTCTGCCGCATCCATGTAATTGATCTTTCCGATAAATGCAGTGTTGAAGTCAGGGTTTACACGATTTACAGCGCCATATATGAAGAACACAAGTAATATAATCCCTATAATGGCAGCAAGCATATGAAACTTATAATAATAGAAAAAATTCCGAGCCTTCTTTTCGTCGATCCCAGCTTTGTTCAGCAGCGGAGCGGCTTTGCTCGGAGGTTCTTCCTTCATTGGCACTTCATATCCCATCAAGATATTATAAGCTTGTGTTACCTGCTCGAAGCTGTATTCCTCCTGCTTATCCGCAGGCACCTGAACAGAGCCGGAATCCTCCGCAGACCCGACATATTCGCTAGATATGTGTTCCTCGTGCTCATCCTCGTTTTCATCTTCAGGCTGAACTTTCGCCATCCTTTGCTTTTTAAGCAATATTGAAAATTTTCTTTCTATATCATTTATACTTGTTTCCTTTGAAACACCAAGAATTTTTCTGGCTTCTTTCTTGTCCATGCCTCATGCCCCCTGTTTGAGTGCTGCATAGTAATTATATCAGTCCCTCGGCTTCATTGTTGGGAAGAGCAGGATATCCCTGATGGAATAAGAGTCCGTCAACAGCATGATCAGCCTGTCCATCCCGATACCCAGGCCGCCTGTTGGCGGCATGCCGTATTCAAGGGCGTTCACATAATCCTCATCCATCATGCTGGCTTCATCGTCCCCTGCTTCCCTTTTCTTCTCCTGCATCTGAAATCTTTCCTTCTGATCAATCGGGTCATTCAATTCCGAATAGGCATTTGCCATTTCCCTTCCGGTAATGAAAAGTTCGAATCGCTCAACAAGATCAGGCCTGTCAGGCTTTCTTTTGGTGAGCGGCGATATCTCGACAGGATAATCCATGATGAACGTCGGCTGGATCAATTGTTCCTCTGCCAGTTCTTCAAACATGAGGCTCATCACCTCACCCTTTGACATGCTGCTTTTCACCGGCAGTTTCTTTTGGTACGCTATGCTGCGTGCTTCCTCATCGCTGTCTACCTCATCGAAATCCACACCTGAAAATTTGAGGACTGCCTCTCTCATGGTCATCCTGTTCCAAGGCGGAGTCAAATCAATATTCTGTCCCTGATAAGATATCCTGGTTGTACCAAGTACCTCATTTGCGATAGTTGAAACAAGGCTCTCCGTCAGTTCCATCATCCCCTTGTAGTCCGTATAGGCCTCATAAACCTCCATCAGTGAGAACTCAGGGTTGTGCTTTATGGACATTCCCTCATTTCTGAACATCCTGCCCATCTCATAGACCTTCTCAAGTCCGCCGACAATGAGCCTCTTCAAATAAAGCTCCGGCGCTATCCTGAGGTACAGGTCGATATCCAGGGCATTATGATGCGTGACAAACGGCTTGGCTGTCGCTCCGCCTTGTATTGTATTGAGTATCGGCGTGTCGACCTCAAGAAAGCCTCTGTCATCAAGGAACCTTCTGATTCCCTTCAATATTTTGCTTCTTACAATAAAAGTCTTTCTTACGTCAGGATTGATGATCAGGTCAACGTATCTTTGTCTGTACCGCAGATCAACATCTTTCAATCCATGCCACTTCTCAGGCAGCGGCTGAAGCGATTTCGCAAGGAGCACGATGCTTTCCGTTTTAATCGATATTTCACCTTTATGTGTCTTGAATACAGTACCTTTTACACCAATAATATCGCCTATGTCGTATTTTTTAAAATCTTCGTAAATATCGGCCCCTACATCATCTATCTTTACATACAGTTGTATTTTCCCGTCCCGGTCCTGTAAATCACAGAAGCTGGCTTTACCCATACCCCTTTTTGACATCAGCCTGCCCGCCAGCGATACCTTCGCCCCTTCGAAGCCTTCAAAATTCTCAAGAATTTCTTTTGCATTGCTCGTTATATCATATTTAATGATCCTGAATGGATCCTTCCCATTCTGTTGAAGCTCCTGAAGCTTCATTCTTCTTACTTTCAGAATTTCACTCAGATCTTCCGTCTCCTGAATGTTCTCAATATTATCCGCCATCTGCGAACCTCCTGCTGGTATTCTATCCTGGCGCCGCCAGTGCCTGGTATGCAAATTTCTCCGACTTATGTGAGAATAACAGTTTACATGAAGCAAACTGTTATTCTCAACTATTATATATTAAATTAATCATCAAATAAAGCCGTACCTGGCTTTATTTTTCAATTTTCAGTATTTTAAATTTCAACATTCCATCAGGAACTGAAACTTCGACGACATTCCCCTTCTTCTTTTGCATCAGGGCACTGCCTACCGGAGATTCGTTTGAAATTTTAAAGCGTGACGGGTCAGCTTCCGTAGATCCGACTATTGTATAGACGATCTCTTCATTGAACTCCATGTCGAGAAGTCTTACCTTGGAGCCTATCGTTACCTTTTCGGTGCTTACATCCTCTTCATCTATGACTCTTGCATGCTTGAGCATGGTTTCAATCTGAGCAATTCTTCCTTCTACATATGCTTGTTCATTTTTAGCTTCATCATATTCGGAATTTTCAGAAATATCCCCAAATGAAAGAGCGACTTTGATTCTCTCTTTAATTTCCATTCTTTTGGGACCTCTCATCAGTTCCAGCTCTTCTTCGAGTTTCTTTAAGCCCTCATAAGTCAGAATGACTTCTTTACCTGCCATTTAGAGCCTCTCCTTTACCCATAAATTTTGTGTTGATAATATATGCATTTAACTTTAATTTATTCTGCTGCATCCGCAGACACATTAAGAAATATACATATGAATAGCACTGGCGGATACCTGCTTTGCCAGCAAAACAAACACAAATCCAGTCTTAGTTTTATCATTATAGAATACAAAACTTTTATTGTCAATAAGAGTATGCTACATTTGAATCGCCCTGTTTACATCTTCTGGCCGCAATACGCCCCTTCTGCCGATAACTCCGGTGATACGGCATCCATTCCCGTTAAAAATCTTTAGCACCTTGCTCACGCTGATATCGTTATATTCATTTCTAACTGTCAGGCCTGTCTTCAAAGCCATAAGAATCTCCGTCAGCTCCGCTTTGGTATAATTGCGAAGTATCTCCATCCCAAATCCCGAATATTGTTCTTCCGGAAAGAAGAACTCCACTCCATTTATGGTTGGAAATACTCCCTGCAGTATTGGGCTGCCGTTTGTGTCAAAATTAACAACAAGTGTATGCCGTTGGATCCTGTATGCGGAAATTAAAGTCGGGCTTCCCATATTGATTGCAATATCTGCGGTCTTCAGGATGCTGTTGAAATCTCCACTGGTTAATATCGGCATCCCGGAGTCGCAACTGATTTCTTCAAGCATGCTTTCTACCAACTCCTTCCTTGATGAAGCCACATGGATGTATTTCACATATGGTTCCAGTTGCTTAACCATGGTCGGCAGTTCACAGAGATCCTCTCCGCATAGGATAGCAATTTCCAGGTTTTCGAGGCGCGCTTCTTCTCTGCGGTAAATCCTGTTAATGACAGGTATCAGAAGACTCTTGAATACAATCGTCCGGGTACCGGTATCCTCAGCATGTTCCGGAAAGCTTTCGCTCCACTTCGCTGCCTTTGGAATATAACACCTGGCACAGCTATTTCTCATACAAATGCGGGAAATATAGCGTGTCAGGTAATGTCTGTTCAGACCATTGAGGAATGATAGCTTGAATGGCAGTTCCATCGTCAGAATTTCAACATCGTTTTCTATTGAAAAAACTTTAATCCTGCTGTTAAATTTCTTTCTATTGATGAAATGAAATAACGCCATTCCAAAATATCCTTTTAAAAACCCGGATTTCTGCAACAGTCTATGTTCACTTGCTTTATTCTCTTCATCAAACAGTACAAATGCTAATAACGGCATGTTTCAACCAACCTTGAGTAGTTCAATAAATCCTATTTCCCGGTTGATTAAAATATGACAATCAGCCCGATGTTTCGCTGTCCTTCAGAATAACATCGTGGGCACCGCCTTCTATAATGCTCGTTGAAGAAACAAGCGTCATCCTGGCTTTATTGTGAAGGTCCTCCAGGTTGAGCGCACCACAGGTACACATAGTCGCTTTAAGTTTGCTCAACGTTGTTTCCAGGTTATCCTTAAGTTTACCTGCATAGGGTACATAGGAGTCGACGCCCTCTTCGAAGTCCAGTTTTTGTTTGCCGCCCATGTCATATCTCTGCCAGTTTCTCGCCCTGTTTGAGCCTTCGCCCCAGTATTCTTTCACATAGTTGTTCCCGATCTTGAGTTTTCTGGTCGGACTTTCATCAAACCTCGCAAAATACCTGCCAAGCATAATAAAATTAGCTCCCATAGCCAGTGCAAGAGTCATATGATAATCATGCACAATACCGCCATCAGAGCAGATCGGTATGTATATCCCTTTTTTCTCGTAGTATTCATCCCTGGCCCTGGCAACTTCAATTACCGATGTTGCCTGTCCCCGGCCTATGCCCTTTTGTTCCCTGGTTATGCAAATAGAGCCGCCGCCGACACCTACCTTGACAAAATCAGCACCCGCCTCAACAAGATACTGGAAACCTTCCTTGTCTACGACATTTCCACCACCGACTTTGACGGCTCCATGATACTCGTTTTTTATCCATTCAATGGTATCTTTCTGGTATTCCGTATATCCATCGGAAGAATCGACGCAAAATATATCCGCACCCGCATCAACCAATACAGGTACTCTTTCCTTATAATCCCTGGTATTAATGCCAGCTCCGGTCATAAGACGCTTGCTTGGATCCAGCAGTTCTGTAGGGTTCTCCTTATGACTGTCATAATCCTTCCTGAAAACCATATAAACAAGGTTTCTGTTCTTATCAATAATTGGAAGGCAATTAAGCTTGTGATCCCAGATCATATCATTTGCTTCTTTCAGAGAAATACCTTCCTCTGCAAAAATCAAAGACTGAAACGGCGTCATAAATTCCTTGACCCGCTTCTCCATCGGTGTCCTGCTGACCCTGTAG
Organism: Bacillota bacterium; assembly: GCA_023399355.1. Taxonomy (GTDB): domain Bacteria; phylum Bacillota; class Clostridia; order Acetivibrionales; family DTU013; genus UBA1305. The sequence continues at coordinate 7,989 of JAEWQC010000157.1, forward strand.
TCCCTGCTGGTGACAATGCCAAGCAGTTTCCCGACAGGTGTTCCATCCTCGGTTATTGCAATGGTCGAATGACCTGTTCTTTCCTTTAGCGCGATAACCTCCTTAAGGTCGTCGTCCGGTTTCAGGTTTGAGTCGCTTATGACAAAGCCTGCCTTATATTTTTTGACCTTTCGGACCATTTCAGCCTGCTGTTCGATGGGCTGCGACACATAAATAAAAGAAAGGCCTCCGCACCTTGCCAGCTCTATCGCCATTCCAGCGTCTGAAACAGCCTGCATTACTGCAGATACGAGCGGTATATTGATGTGTATGGAAGCCTTTTCACCTTTATTGAATTTCACAATCGGAGTCCTTAGGTTGATATCTTGAGGAGTACACTCTTTCGTTGTCAGGTTAGGCAGCAGCAGATACTCACTGAAGGTTCTGGATGGTTCGTTGTAATAAAACGCCATGAAATCATACCTCCTATTCTTCGGTCTTACACTAATGTTATCCCGGAAAAAAATATTAGATAACATTATACATAAGAACCCCAGCTGCGTCAAGGAATAGAAAATAGATCATCCGCGGATGTTGAAAATCTTGTTAAAGGCTCCTGTAAATTTTATTTTGGAATCCTGGAACAACTCAACGATTTTAAATTTTATTTTTATTGGAATATCGCTTTCCGTATCGGCAGAAGTCAAAATATCATACTCCTCCGTAGTAAGCGCATCTTTAAGATTCTCTTTTACCGAATCGGGGACAGTCCCATGGGTAACATCTACAAAGCACAGCGGAGGAAACAGTACACACCACCAGTTCGCACCAGAGCCATTGCCTATGACCAGCCTTAAAGCCTGGTAGTTCCCGGCGGGCAATGTAATGTCTCCATAGGATTTCGTCGGGAATGGGTAAATTCCAAGAGTCGTTTTAATATTATAATTCATTCCATGTTTCAGGATAACATCCCGGGCAATGCATTTAATTTTTTCAAGGTTGTTTTCAAGGATTGCTTTTGTTTCGGCAATATCTTTTGAATCCGCAAGTTTCTGATGCATGTAAATCAACACGGCATCTCTCACATCCCTTTTGAGTGATTGATCCTCCGGCGAATCACTGTTGGCAATAACATGCAGTCTGAACAGACTGTCGGAAAGCTGACGGTTCATATTCTCGGAATATGTATTAAGAACAATCCCTGCTGTAATTACTATTGCTACTGTAACAGCAACTGTTGATTTTATTATGAAAGCCGCCCGTTTTAGCTTCATTAGTCCCTTTAGCATTGTAAAAAAACCGTTCATCTGATAAATCCCCCTGACAATTCCTAATATATACTGATTTGCACCTAACAGGATGTATAAAGCATTATGCATCCCTTATGCAATTAAGTATTGTCAAACTGGATAAAATTTATACTTT
>JAEWQC010000182.1 GCA_023399355.1 Bacillota bacterium
AGCCGGAGGATGCTGCCTGCCGGGCTGGTTCCGCTGCGCGGGTAGTGGCAAAGTGAGCAGGCTGGAAGTATGCCTGTGGTATTGAAATTCATCCCCTGTGTAGCCATTTATTGAAAATCATCCCGTATAAATCTGTTGCGGGTGTGGCCCGGCATCCCGGTGGACATGATCGTGCAAGCAGGATTCCATGCTGCTACTCCATGCTCTTTGGTTCAATTTTCGCACCGGCCGATCGTAACCACGGCTACTTCGTGCCGGTTACGGATTGGCCGCAGCTTTGTTTCATGAGCAGCGCTATTTCACCGGCAAGCAGCTTGCGCGCTTGAAGCCGGACGAATTCTCTAAAATTACTCCCTTTCGATAAGAAACCTAATAAGAGCTTGACTGGCTTGAAGTCACATGAAAGAAGTTCCATAAATTGATTAAATTTCGAGCTTCTTACCAGATTTCTCTTCAAAACTTTTTATCACATCTTTCGGTATAATACCTAAAAAATAGTTCTCAATTAGTTCCCAAATATATTGGTTTTCAAATGCCCCCTCGAAAATATATGTAAGCATTTCTACAGAAACCTCATGCCGTTCATTGACTAATTCAATTAGTTTATTATGATACCGGCTTGGTCTTTCAATAATTTCTTTCATTGTTTTAGTCTGATTCACATAAATATATAGTTGGCTATTTTTCCCGCCCAATGCCTCAAAAATTAGTATATCGAGAGTTTCTAGTACACCAAGTATCAAGAGGCTTTCCTTAAATCCCTTGCTGCCAGTATCATCAATTAAATAAAGCATGTCCTCTTTCATTAAGTTCATAATATTTTGGAATCCGTTATCAACCCACTTAAAAAATCCGCCAGTCCCGTTCATAAACCTATATTTTATATCACCGGACTTTAATGTTTTTCCGACTAAAACCCGAGCATGGATATTTTTACAATAATCTCTCTGATAGACCGACATTGCGGATAGAATTGTGTCAACAATACTTCTGGCCTTATATACATTAATGGGAATTTCATTTACCAGTTCTTGAACTAAGCCCGTATCTCCGTCAATATCATAGTATTTCTCTTCCCTTATAGACTTGTTAACAATTTTCTTGATTGCATTGATATAGAGATCATATTTTTGTAGATAATTGTTTTGGAAATCTACTGTTACCCTAAGAGCCGGCTTGATCAAGTCTTTTTGGGTAAAAGCAAGCTCTTTATCCCGACTGTATAGCATAAATTTAAACCTAGGGAACGAATATTTTGCACTAAAACCATACTCCCAGATTTTTTTAAGGTTAACTGAGCAAACATGTGTGGAACTATCTTCTTCCTGCAATACTGATCCATATATAGATTTGATATCCTTTTGTGTTCCTGGTGCCATCATAAAAAAACCTGTTTCAAATAGCGGGATAGGCCTGACATAGAAAGGTGAAAAAGAAAATCTTCTTTCAAAATCCTTTTGAATTAGCAACATAGCCGTTTTTACTTTATTGATGCCATCGTCTTCATTGAAAAAAGGATTTTCAAAAATATGTGAGAAATTCTCCGCATCAACAAGCATTTCATTGCGTTTTTTAGTAATTCGCTTTTCAGGACTGTTTTTTATTGTTTCCTGGTGTAATTCATATACTTTCCTGATTACCTCAATCAGTTGATATTCCTTAATAACAGAAAGCCCATGCAGTCTGTTAATATGCTTAAAATCATTTGCCATAAACTTGTAAAATGCTTCCCCCCTCAAGCCTGGTCTCCTTGCGGCACGTCCAATCTCTTGTACGTAGTCACAGACATTACCTGTAGGAGCAAAGTGAGCAACAATTTCAATATCATCAATATCTATACCCATTCCAAATGCCTTAGTTGCTAACATAATTGGAGCTTCTTTATGTAAAAACCTTTTGTAGTTCTCTTCCTTTTCATACCCGCCTAACTGTCCGTGGTATCTGGTAACATATCTTTCCAGACCTTTAAAGCCACAATATTCCCAGAACCTGTTTATCAGTGCAACTGTCGGAAAATAAACAAGCATTTTTTGATCCAGCATCAAAGCTTGATCAATTTTCTCTACAAGCTGATCAAACTTATTCAGTTCATATTCCGTCTTGCCTGTGATTTTAGCCACTTTTTCTATATTAATGTCTATATCATCCCTTTTGATGTAACCAAGATAAGTAATCGGATCAATCATTTTGAGGCTTTGAATTGTTTCCTCATACATGTTTTCCAATCCACCGTAAATCGCGGTAGCTGTAAATGTAGCTAGAACAAAACCCATTCCTTTTTTAGTGATTTGTGCCTTTTTTATTTTGTTTAAGTGATCTCCCAAATACCAATAATCCGGTCTGAATTGCTTTCCCCAGGTGGTAACAATATGAGCTTCGTCAACAACAAGCAGACCTAAAGTCCTATCTCCAATAATTTGATCCAGATCGCTTTTGCTCAATAAGGACTCAGGGGAAATATACAGAATATTACACTTTTTGTCTGCGATATCATTTATAATTTCCTGTTTCTGAATTGGTGATATATCTGAATTAATCGTACGGGCGGAATGATAACGATGAATTTCCAGATTTGCAACCTGATCTTTCATCAATCCAATCAAAGGGGAGATAACTATAGTAAAAAGCTGATAGTTTTCTGCTAGGTAAATAGCAGGGATTTGAAAAATCACAGATTTTCCAGCACCTGTAGGCGCTGTAACAAAAATATCCCTATAGTCTTCTCTTCTCATGCATTTTTCTGTTTCTACAACAATATTAGTGATAATTCTGCTCTGTTCAATTTCTTCAACCTCTTTCTCACCACTTCCGAGCCGATGGATATTATATGTTTTTAATCTACGAAAGCTATCATGACCCCAGTGCTCTTTCAAAATATAAAAAAATTCTGGTCTTGTTTCGTTCTTAGGCCCACCATCATCGACAAACCCGATTACTACATTTGTCTTATCCTTCAAAAGGAATTTTAATATTCCTACTTTTTCTTCCAGTAAAACTTTATTCAAGCTAGTATTCTTCTCCAGAATATACACTGTTGCTTTATTCACATGAAAAAGGTCGTCCATCATGGTGATATAATCTTCTTCATCAAGAACTTCATAACAATCTCCGGAAATATCAACCTTTTCTCTTTCTATATGGTCGCGAATTTTCTCATATATTTTAATTGTGACTTCTTTTTCGTGAGATAAGGTATTATTATAAGAAACATAGTATCTTCCGCTAATTTTTTTTATATTTCCATATATGGCAGTCAATTCACCCAAGTTGCCAATCTCAACGGCTTCACCTTCTTTTTCTTCGTCAAAATGATCTTCCAAGGCTTTTAATCTTTCATTGGAAAGGGCGATATGCAAAGGATAATAGTTGATAAAAAGATTATTTTCCAATATAACTATTTTTCTGTATTGCATGAGTACCAATTCATAAAGTGCGAGATATTCATCATACGAAATTACTTTCCTGCCCAGTCGGGCTATTTCCATAAAGGCACTCAGCTTGTTTTCAAGAATTTTGTCCATGTCAATGATGAGATACTTATCAATTAGTTGAATGTCTATTCCCTTTAAGACAAATATGGTGTTCTCGTCGCTATTATTCTCATTCATGATTCGATAGATATTTTTTATTAAATCCAGCATTTCCTTCACCCCTAATAAAAGTTTTTTATCTGTTTGGATCTTGATGGGTGCCTCATTTTCCTTATTGCTTTTGCTTCAATCTGTCTTATCCTCTCTCTCGTCAAATTGTAACCGGCTCCAACCTGCTCCAGCGTCAGAGGTATTCCATCGTAAAACCCGAATCTTCGCTCAATTATGTCCTTTTCTCTAGGCTTCAGTGTATTAAGTAAATTCGCCAACGTCTCTTTCAGAATATCTTCTTCCACTTGCTCTTCCACTGTTAGGCAGGTATCTTCAAGTATCAGATCACCCAATTCGCACTCTTCATCTTCTCCAACAAGTGAATTCAAAGAAGAAGGTGACATTATGTTACTAGAAACCATCAACAACTCTTCGAACTTTTCTCCATTAATTCCCTTTTGCTCTGCTAATTCCTTCATTTCAGCTTTTGTACAGCCGGGATTATGGGCAAGAATTCCAATTAATTTAGTGACCTGCTCGAAGTAATGGACTGGCAGCCTTACGGTAAATCCACAATCAACGATTCCCCTTATGATTTTTTGGTCAATCCACCAGATGGAATAAGTAGTAAATTTCGCTTCTTTCTTTGCTTCAAACTTATCTGCTGCTGACATCAAGCCAATAATTCCAAACTGGTACAAATCCTCTTCATCGAGCTTATGATTATATCTTCTGCCATATTTACGCACCCTACTCCAAACAAGTTTGCTATTATTGTTAATAAGAGCATCAAGGGCGTAATTGTTTCCCTGCTGGTAGATAAGGCACAATTGCTCATTTGACAACTTCTTAAATCTATTAATCGTGGGATAGTTAGTTTTTAATTCTTGCACCTGCGGAGGCTTACCAGAATTTTCGTTATCATAGTCAATCTCAATGCCCTCTTCGATCAGAAGCCTAATAATTTCATACTGCTGTAATTTTGTCAGCCTGGAAAATATGCTGTTGAAATCATTCTCCCTCAGCTTGTTATCTACAGATAAATATGGTTGAATTTTTTTTAGGATGTATCCTTTATTCATACAATCCTCTTAAATATGCGCTTTTTAGTTCAATTGTATCAAAACGTTTGAAACATATATGCCAAATATAAACATATTATATCAAAGTTTTTAAGTGATTCCAAAATAAAGTAATAGCTACATAATATTTTTGCTATATGCTTTCACAAAATATGGATGGGGTGGTGGATTCTATTCGTGATGTTTTGGGAATTATGGTTTTTCAGTCAGAAAGCTCAGAGTAACTTTTCGAAGGGGGCAATTTTAATTTCCGGCTCCAAGCACTCCACATGCAAATACTTGAAACCAGAAAATCCAAAAATTTGTCACCAATCTTGAATAATAAAAAAATAAAACAGTTTCTTTAATGCCAATATAAATGAGATTTTATAAAAATTTCTAAGCAATATTTTTCAAATTCTGATATAATATTTCATACACAGGTTGGTAAATATTAGTTAAGGACTATAAATCGGTATTATCTTTTATTCATCTTATCCTTGAAATTGGAAGAAGCTAAAGCATTAGCTAAACAAAGTATATTAAGTAAATCCGGAGGATTTTTACTTTGGATATAACTATACAAGATAAAGAAGTTGAATTTACCAAAGAAAATGCTAAAGCAGAATTTTCTAAAGGCAATTATCCTCTTGCAAAAGCAATTTTTGAAACACTTTGGAATAATTCTAATAAAGATGATGCGTATTTGCTCTATGATTACGGTCGAGCATTAAGAAAAGAAAAAGAGAATAGCAAGTTTATCGAAATCTGTAATGGGTTAAATGATAAGCAAGACATCATAAATAACAAGTGGATTATATCTATTTTATGTTGGTGCATATATGATTCGTATATTAAAAATTACTCTGTGGATAATAAAGAGGATTTTTATGATTTCATTAAAAAGGCAGAATATATAAAGAATAATTGTGAACAGTTGAATACAAATGAACACTGTAAAAACCCCTATGTTTTGACAATAAGAAAGGTTGTAAAAATTTATAATGAAAGAGCTTCTAAAAATTACAAGGAAATTATAAAATGGTTATCTTATTTAGACCCAGATAAACTTTCAGAAGATGTTTTTAGCTTTCAAGATGAAAATGGCAAAGATAGAGAAATGGCTTCATTAAAAGAATTTTATTATCAGCATATGGCAAAGGCCTTTGAAAAAACAGAAAAATATGAAGATTGTGTAAAGATTTGCGAAACAGCTTTTCAACAAATAAATAGATTTCATTATAGAAATAATACTTGGTTAAAAGCAAGAATGTATTTTAGTAAATGTATGTTGCAAGAAAGCCAGGAGCATTTAGAAAATGCCATTGGTGAATATAAAGAACTCGCATATAATGAAGATTATTGGTTTATGTATCACAAATTATCACAAATCTGTTTTCGCTATAATAAAGCAAAAGAGGCTTTACAGTATGCAAGTAAAGCCTTTTGTTGTAGATTCGAGTATGAGAAAATGGTTAATTTAATGTCAGACACTGCTCTTTTATGGCAAGCAGCCGGGGATAATTCGAAGGCAAAATTATTTTTTCAAGCTAGTGCATTTTATAGAAAGCGTCAGGCGTGGTCATTTTCGGAAGAGCTTCAGTTTGCAATAAGCACATTAGAAATAGATATAGAAGAAAAACCAAATATAAAAGTTTTGCAAAGTATATCCGCTGACTATGTAAAAGCAATTGAAGGTAAAAACAAGAGATTAGAAGGTAAAATAGATAACATTCTTACACATGGGAAATCAGGCTTTATTAAGCCTAATAATGGTGGCCCGAATATTTACTTTAACATGAAGGATGTCATCGGAAGAAAAACTTTGGTAAAGGAAGATAGGGTAGAATATGAGCTTATAAAATATGAAGATGAAAAAACGCGGGCAATAAAAATAGAAGTGAGGGGTTGACATTATGGCGGAAATATATATAAATAAGGACGATATAAAATCAATAATTGAATCCTATAAAAGAGAAAATTGTACATTGGTAATAAAATCATTTATTGACAACGACAGTAAAAAGATTTGCCAATGCTATATAGACGGAAAAGAATGTAGAATTGTTTTCTATATGAAGAAAAATAGTGTACGAATTTTACCCGAAGGTAAAAATATAGATGAATGTAATCTACTAATTAAGTATATAGAGTCAAAAGGACTCTCAACCAGTATAGCAGCTAAGCAAGTAACATTTCCATGTACGAAATCAGTGGTTGACTCACTTGTAGAATATACTAAAGATGAGTGTAACGGTATAATTTCTTGTTTGCAGAATGGAAATATCTACAAATTTAAGGGTTATAACGGCGATGAATTAACATTCACTTTCTATTATCAAACAAATAAGGCTATGATACAAGGGAGACCGCTTCATG
>JAEWQC010000185.1 GCA_023399355.1 Bacillota bacterium
GAGCCGGGCAGCAGGATTATCATACCCAGAAACGCCCACAAATCCACAATAGGAGGCATTATACTCAGCGGTGCGATGCCGGTATATGTTCAGCCTGAAATAAATGCCGAACTTGGGATCGCAATGGGTGTATCTGTGGAGAGTGTAAAAAAGGCAATCCGGCAAAACCCTCATGCAAGAGCCGTGTTTGTCATCAATCCTACCTATTACGGGATGACTTCAGATTTGAAATCAATTGTAAGAATAGCTCACATGCATGGAATGGCAGTTCTGGCTGATGAGGCACATGGGGCCCATATGTCCTTCCATGATGATTTCCCGCTTACGGCCATGGAGGTGGGCGCTGATATGAGTGCAGCAAGCATACACAAGACCGGTGGCTCGCTGACGCAAAGCTCTGTGCTTCTTTCACGCGGAGGCTTAATATCACAGGACAGAATAAAGCACTCGTTGGGACTCACTTTCACTTCAAGCGCTTCATACCTGCTGATGTGCTCGCTGGATATCGCCAGAAAGCAGCTCGCAGTGAACGGTGTGGAGCTGCTGGAGGAAACCCTGCGCCTTGCACGCTGGGCAAGAAATGAGATTAACGCAATTGACGGTCTTTATGCATTTGGACGTGAGTTGATCGGAAAGGAAGGCTGTGCCGACTTTGACGAGACAAAGCTTGGAATAAACATAAAGAAGTTGGGTTACACCGGATACCAGCTTGAAACGATATTGAGAGAGAGGTTCAATATTCAGGTGGAGATGTCTGATTTTGATAATATTCTTGCCATCCTGTCACTCGGCGACAGAATGGAGGATGCAGCAGCTCTTGTCAGGGCGCTGAAGGAACTGTCATCGGTCAGGAATACGGATACACCTGTCAATACGGTTTCGATGCCGGACAGCCTTGAGATGATCATCTCTCCGAGGGATGCTTTTTACAACGCAAAGAAATCTGTCAGACTGGAGGATGCCGCCGGAGAAATTGCCGGTGAGATGGTAATGGCTTATCCGCCTGGCATTCCGGTCATTTGTCTGGGGGAGAGAATTACGTCCGACATGGTAGATTACATCAACCTGCTGAAGGAGCAGCGATGCCAGCTGCAGGGCACATCTGACCCGAAGGTGGATTGCATCAGGGTGCTGGGGAGTTAAGGGAGCATGTCCTATATCGGATGGCCAAAGAGGACGCTCTTCACCGGCGCAGGAACGGAGTTCTATTCCACCGGTGAATGACAGGACTGAGCAGAGCCCCACCCCTGTGCCGGTGATGGAATTGTGCAATATCGAAATTCAAAGTGGGGACATCAGTAAAGCGTATATAGAGGTATAGAGGTTATACGATTAATATGATACCAGCAATCACCAGTCCCGCTCCAACCAGTCTCATCATATTGATCTGCTCTCCCAGAAACAGAACGGCGCATAATATAGTGATCAGCGGAGAACTGGACATGATGATGGTCACTAGCGACACATCGCCTTTTTTCAGCGCAGCATAGTACGCAAGATCTCCGACCAGTGTTGCCAGAAGTGCTTCGATGCCTATCAGCCACCAGGAGCTGGCCGGTATGGCAGTTACTTTTGAGAAGCTGCCGCTGATGATCACCCATCCCGAAACTACGCTGGCCGCAAATATTGTACGAAGGACGAGACCGGCAACAGGATCGATGTTTTTCAGCGCAATCTTGGCAAAAACAGGCGCGATACCCCAACAGACCATTCCGAACAATGCAAGAAACACCACCATATTTTTGCCGCCTCCGGTTTTTTTCACCATTTTCCCAACCAAATACTATAACGGAAACTTCATTATAGTATCGAACCCTTTCACTGAGACAATATGAAGCTGAGGCTTTTTTTAGAACAACTGCCGAAACCTGCCAATCTTATAAGGGCTTTCCTCTTGAATCAGAAACTCGCCATATCGATGACGATGTAATCTATGAATGGAATAAATTTTACAGTGTTTTTTTTTCAGCCCCGCAGATAATATTTGCATGAAAAAACATTTGATAAAAAAATCAATTACCGTTGCATTGCTTGCTGTTGTCATGCTCTCGGCGTTATCCGCCTTACAATGGCTGCATCCGTGGCTGGCTGCAGACTGTGCCAGCTACTCGCCTTTGAATCCGGCTATAGTCAAAGATGATGCAATCCGGGGCTGGTCGTTGACTGAATCAACTGCTCGCCCATGCATCCGGGCATCAGGAACGGCGGGGATTATACGGGAAGGGATTTGTCTTGACATGGTATCAGGGCCTGAAACCGAGCTCCCATGGGAAAAGGACCGGGAATTCGTAATAGCGAGGCTGAGGAATAATACCAACGTGCTTTTGGGTGCCTACAGGACGGTCCTCAGGGATCCTTTGCCAGGAGAGGAATATAATGTGCATCTGGCTGCGAGCCTTCTTGCAGGTATTGTAATCAAGCCTGGCGCCATATTTTCGCAAAATGCCGCCATCGGGCCGTATACACAGGAAAAAGGCTTTGAAAAGGGACCGACCTATATAGGTACGACACTTACGACGACAATCGGCGGCGGTGTATGTAAAATTGCCTCTACACTTTATAATGTTGCGGTAGCTTCGAACCTGAAGATCGTGGAACGCCACAATCACAGCATGCCTGTGCCATATGTACCGTACGGCCAGGATGCGACGGTATCGTACGGCTCAAAAGATATCCGGTTTTTAAATGATACGGGTTCTGAAATAATGATATGGGCGCAGGGAATTGACAATGTACTATACATGGCTTTTTACGGAGACAAGCCGGCACCTTCCGTCGAATGGAAACATGAAGTTGTAGAAATCAGGAAGGCTCCGGTGAAATACAAGGTCAATCCGCAGCTTGGTGTTGATGAGCAGAAACAAGTGCTTGAGGGCATGGATGGTGCAGTGGTCAAATCCTGGATTACAGTTACGAGTGGGAACAATGTAAATGTCAAGTATATGGGGTTGAGTGATTATAAACCGATGCCATATTTGGTTGAAAAGGGACAGTAAAAGGCATAAAAGCATGTCACCTGAATAACATCATAGTAAACGTTTTTCAGGGGTTGGCAGGATGCAAGGCAAGGGTGGCAGAGCTTTCTTATTTTATCTTGTCGGTCAGGGAATTTCAAATCTCGGCGATTCCTTCAGATTCATCGCGGTGACCATACTGATATTCAAACTCACAGGCTCAGGCATGGAAGCCGCATTGGGTCTTGCACTTTCAACACTGCCAAGTATGCTTGCTTCTCCGCTCGCCGGGGTACTCGGCGACAGGGGTGATGAAAGGCGATTACTTGTTCTGATAGAGTTTATAAGGTTTCTGACTGTACCGATGTTCCTTCTTGCGGGCAAGGTTGTCCATATCTATCTTCTTTTAATTCTTCTTTCTATTTTTGATATTTTCTACAGCCCTTCAAGACGGAAGTTTATACTTGGCATGACGGGAAGAGAGGGAGCCCTGAATGCAAATTCACTGCTCACGGGAGTTTCCGGCGCCGCTTACCTTGCCGGGCCTCTGGCGGCTGGTTTTATGACGGATGCTTATGGAACCGCCCCTGCACTGATTGCTGCCTGCTTTTGTTGTCTGTGTTCCTGCCTGATGACATTGGCAGCAGCTGTCGCATACCAAGGTACGACTGCAAAAGGCAGCGGATACGGGATGCCCCGTAAAAAGAAAAGAAGGGGTACTGCTGCCCGGGTGAAACAGTCACTGGCTGGAGAATTTATAAAAGGTTTCCGATATTGCCTGTCGGTGCCGGATGTGAGGGCATTGCTGCTGATAGGTCTGGTAACCGGTTTCTGTACGATCTCAGTCAATCTGTCCTTTTATCCATATGCATTTGATGTGCTTAAGGTAACGGCCAGGGGATGGAGCATGATGATAACCGTTTATTATGGAACAAACC
>JAEWQC010000207.1 GCA_023399355.1 Bacillota bacterium
GCCCGGCTGGGTGCGGATTTCCTGAGAAATTCGTTACTATTCAGCCTTTGGTTTTTTTGTGACTTTCGCTTTGCTCCGCTCACAAAAATACTTCGCGATGCTGATGGTTGAATTGTAATAAAGATTCAAGATTCAAAAAAATAAAAATAGGGACTTGCAATCTATAAACAGTTCATGTATAATAGCGTTTGTCGGTATTACCGATAGAAAATAGGGCTATCGCCAAACGGTAAGGCAACGGACTCTGACTCCGTCATCTCAAGGTTCGAATCCTTGTAGCCCTGCTTGAATAACTCAGTTGAGACAATCGACTGAGTTTTTTGTTTGGAAATATTCGTATTCCGCAAAATACTATTTTGTCAGATAAAAAAAGGATAGTGTCAACCTGATGAGGTACATTTTTAAATGTTTCTTGTGAAAGCCAAAGTTATTGGATATAATATAGTTGTAAGAACCTTTGAAAGGAGGCAGGAATGATGGATTTAGCACTAAATAATGATATTATTGAAAAAATTAAATTAGAAGCTACTGAAATGGTAAAAGAACTCATGGGTTCCGACTTAGTAGAAGTTATTCTTTATGGTTCCTGCGCAAGGGGTGATTATACGGAAGATTCTGATGTGGATATTGCATTGATTATCAAGTGTAATCGCTTGGAATCTAAAAAATATGATGATAACTTGGCTGGAATAGCGACTGATCTTGCAATGAAGTACTTCGCTGTTGTAAATTTTGTCAGTCTTCCATATGATGAATTTGTTGAAAAAAGGACTTGGTACGCATATTTCAAAAATATTGAGGCGGAAGGGGAGGTTCTATATGGATAAAGAGTATTCTATTATCTTGGCAAAAGTGCGGTTAGACAGAGCGAAAGAGTTGCTAATAGATGCCAGGGATTTGTTAGAGAAAGAATCATATAAATCAGCAAATAACAGAGCTTTTTACGCAATGGAAAAAAGTATTAAGGCATTACTTGCAATGAAAGGAATAGAGGTTACTACGCATAATGGTGGCTTAAAGCAGTTTAACTTTACTTTTATTTATAAAGGGGACGGAAGATTTACGCCTGAAGATTATCAGATAATAGCACGGGCAGAACAGATAAGAAACGTATCGGATTACGATGACTTTTATATGGCGAGTAAAGAAGAAACGAAGAAGCAAGTAGAAAATGCAGAATATATTATTGGAAAAGTGGAAAAGTATCTCTTAGAGAATTGATAAGGTATTGGAACAATCTTTAAATCACATCTTGTAGCCCTGCTTGAATAACTCAGTTGAGACAATCGACTGAGTTTTTTTGTTATCGGCCGGTTCCTCATGCTTGGCTGAATGCAGGATTGTATCAATCAGTTCTGGCATATAACGGAAAACAGCACTATTTTTGATGTTTCAGCTGATATTTTTTAGGAGAAGTGCCGGCATGTTTTTTGAATACCTTACTAAAGTAGAGAGAATCATCATAACCGGTCAGTGCGGAAACATCTTTCACGGCAAGCTCCGGATGATGCTGTAATAGTTCCATAGCCTTTTCCATACGCATTTGTGTGATTTGCTCAGAAGGGCTGATTTGTTTATAATCTCTATATATCTTGCTTAAATAGGCGGGCGTAAATCCAAAGTAATCCGCAATCAGCTTTGTATTAATGGGCTGTGTATGATGATCTTTGATATAAGCATCGATTTTTAAAACTACAGCCTGCTTATTTGTAGTGTTATCGGCCTCATTTATAATGGATTTTAATAAGTCATCAAAAATTGACTGCAGGTTGTGATAGAGTCCCTCATAAGAAAAGGATAAAAAAACTGTATCATTGACTAGCTCATTTACATCGATTATCTGAAAAGAACGTATTTCTGAGCGTGATGAAATACAGCTGCTGATTAGCATAAAGAGGTGCTGTGTCAATGCTTTTTGGGTAAAAGAGGCTTCTTTTATTGCCTTCAGATATTGCCGCAATTCTGCATAAAACAATGTGATCCTGGAGTCCAGGAATAAAGCCTGCAGTTTCGGAACAAAGGATGCAATATGATCATATTCATGAGAAGGGGGAAGTTCTTTTATGTCATTTGCAAAAAATAAAGCAGATTTTCCAAGGATCATATGATTACTCAACTGCTGTCGCAATTGTTTAAAAACGCCGGAGACATTTTGAAGGGTGACCTGTGTTTCGCTGGCAATCATTGTTACAGGATATTGACATTGCAGACAAGTCTGGTAGATGGATTCAATTAAAGTTACAATCGTATCGTCTTGTGAATTTTTCAGTGAAATCAGAATGTGTTTTTCAGAAGACGTCTGACCATTTATAATCCAGAATCGGTTGGAAATCTCGTGATAAGTTGCGAGCAGCTGCTCAAGATCAACAGATTTCCACAAAGGTAAATAGGCTTCATTTTCAAATGTTGTATAAAAAGGGAAGGATCCTATGCATATCAAAATCAGCCGGTAGTGCTCACCCTTTGAGGGAACAATGGCGCGGCATTGTTCTGAAAACGAATATACTTCCGGGTTTTTTATCGTTTCTATACATTTTTTTTCATATGCTCTTTTCAGCTGTTCCCGCAGTTCCTCTTCATTGAGGGGTTTTAATAAATAATCGGCTACATTTAGGCGGACGGCCTGTTGGGCGTAGCCAAATTCGCTGTATCCTGTTAAAATGGAACAGATAATGGAAGGATATTTTTTTTTGACAACAGAAATCAATTCCAGTCCGTTTATGATTGGGATATGGATATCGACAAGTATATAATCAATGAGTGTTCCATATTTTTCAATTAACTCCAATGCATGTTGCCCATCAGTTGCGGTTCCAAGAATCTGATAATCCTCTTGAAAAGATTCTATGACGTGTTTGATTTCTCTTAAGATGGGGGGTTCATCTTCAACTAATAAAATGTTCATTTTGATAATCTCCCTCAAGAATGACTCGCGTACCCCGTTCGTTATTTTCCGTGATCGTCAGAGTGATTTCTTCTTTATATTTTTGTTTGAGACGAATCATGGTGTTGATCAGTCCCATTCCGCCAATTGTCAGATCGTTGACAGCATCTGACGGATTACGAAGATATTTATTGACTTTCTGCTCCAGCTCTGCCAGCACCTGGGATTCCATTCCATATCCATTATCTTCAATGGAAACATACCAGCGTCCATTTTTTAGTCCACCTTTGATATGAATCTGCCAAACCGGAAGTACTTTTTTAAAACCATGCTGAAAGCAGTTTTCCAAAATGGGCTGAATACTAAATTTACTGATCGGTATTTTGCTCAAGTCCATCAAGGGGTCAAATGAGGCTGAGTAGACAAACTGATCTTCATATCGGATCTTCATCAATTTTAAGTATAACTCGGCCTGCTCTATCTCCCAGCTGAGCGGAACCGGATCATCGCTGTAATTTGACATGTATCGAAGCATACGAACTAAATAATCGCAGGTGAAGCCAACTTGTTCAAGATTCCCTTCATGGCTCTGGACTTTTATGATCGTGAGAATGTTGTATAAAAAATGTGGATTCATCTGAGATTGCAGCGCTATCATATTGGCACGCATTTCACATGTTTTCATTTTAACATTTTCATCCATCGAGCGTTCAAGCCGATCAAACATTTCACTAAACGCATTGTTCAGCTGCGCAAATTCATCAGGATATTCTTTTGAGTCTGTTTTTACAGACAGGTTGGAGATAGAAACATTTTGGACAGCTGCCGCGAGCTTACTTAAGGGCCGTGT
>JAEWQC010000302.1 GCA_023399355.1 Bacillota bacterium
GATGAAGCCCTGGCAAAGACCTATATAGCGGCTGTTGAAGCTTTAAGAGACAAATTTGTACTCAAGGATGACATCACGGTTTCTCTGATTGCAAAGTTCCCGGATGTCCTGAAGGTTGAACAGAATGAAGAAGATGAAGAACTTTTATGGTCGATGCTGAAGATCGCAGTAGACAATGCACTTGTGTCACTGGTCAAAATGAGGGAGAATGAGGGAGAAGGACTGAAGAATGTTCTTCTGGACAGAGCTTCCTATATCGAGGGAATCATAGCGGAGATATCACAGCGTGCGCCGGAAGTGCCGAAAGAATATAAAATTAAGCTTGAGACACGGATAAAGGATTTGCTTGAGCAGCAAACTATTGATGAGAACAGGATCGCAATGGAAGTCGCTGTTTTTGCGGACCGCTGCAGTATAGACGAGGAGCTTGTCAGACTCGCGAGCCATATTGGACAGATGCGCGAAGCGCTTTCAATCAGCCAGCCCGTCGGACGAAAACTGGACTTCCTCATTCAGGAAATGAACAGGGAAATTAATACAATCGGTTCTAAGGCAAATGATTTGACCATAACCAGAAATGTTGTAGAAATAAAAAGCGAAATAGAAAAAATCAGAGAACAGATTCAAAATATAGAGTAGGAGGATTTTATGAAGCTGATAAACATCGGTTTTGGCAACATCGTTTCGGCAAACAGACTCGTAGCGATTGTTAGTCCGGAATCAGCGCCCATAAAAAGGATCATTCAGGAAGCACGAGACAGGGGAATGCTGATTGACGCCACATACGGCAGAAGAACGAGGGCAGTCATCATTACGGACAGCGATCACATCATACTTTCAGCAGTACAGCCGGAAACAGTTGCACACAGGCTGAATGTGAAGGATTCGGATGTCGTGGACGACAACGAAGAAATTATAGATGAGCAATAATTCAGGAGGTTATTATAAATGATATATCCAGCACTCAGTTCATTATTGAGCAAAGTCGACAGCAGATACACACTTGTGGTAGCCACAGCCAAAAGAGCCAGACAGCTGGCCGACGGTGCGCACAAGCTTACAAGATGTGCATCTGAGAAACCGGTTACAGTAGCTTTGAATGAGATAAATGAAGACAAGATTACATACATCAGGACTAAAAGCGGCATAAAATAAGCAACGCGATTCATTGGTCAGGATGGTCACAAGGCTAAGGTCCGAAGCATCTTTTACCTTAACCTTGTTTTTTTATAACAAGGCATACAGATATCTCTCACCTCAATGGCTCTTTTGCTTGAGCAAAAAGCCCGGATGTGGGTACCGGTTGGGTTTTCAGGCGGTGAGTGCGCCTTCCCCCCCCGGATGCATGGGGGAGCAGCAAGCTTGGTTTGCGGCCAGCCACGCAGAAACGAAGCAATGGTATAAAATTTCCTCGGAAAGATTTATACTTGAGTAAGAAAATGTTTCCTCAGCCGAAAATTATTTTCTTGGAACGGATGTATTATAAGAAATATCTAAAGTTTGAATTTCTGATATATGAACAGGAGAAAGGCGGGTGAAATCATGCATTTGAAGGGCAAATCACTGGTTGTGGGGGTTTGTGGCGGGATAGCTGCGTATAAGGTAGTTGACGTGGTCAGCAGACTAAAGAAGCTCGGTGCTGCCGTGGATGTCATTATGACAACAAATGCCTGCAAATTTGTCACTCCGCTCACTTTCAGATCAATCTCCCATACTCCTGTGGTAACGGATATGTTCGAAGAGCCGGGTCAGTGGGATATAAGACACATATCCCTGGCTCAGAAAGCCGATTTGTTTATTATTGCACCCGCTACGGCAAATATTATTGGAAAACTGGCGTCAGGAATTGGGGATGACATGCTGAGTACTACAGTCCTGGCTACCAGGGCGCCTGTTTTGATTGTGCCGGCGATGAACTACAATATGTATGCGAGTCCGGCGGTTCAGCAAAATATGGAGACATTAAAGTCGCGCGGATACCTGTTCATGGAACCGGATACGGGAGTGATGGCAGAAGGTTCTTCCGGCAAGGGAAGATTACCCGAACCTCCGGTAATTGTGGACACGGCAGTGGAGATACTAAAACCCAAAAGGGATTTTGATGGGCTGAAGGTTCTGGTCACAGCAGGACCCACCAGGGAACCTCTCGATCCGGTACGCTATATTTCAAACCGCTCCTCGGGAAAGATGGGCTATGCTGTTGCCGAAGCGGCATTGGAACGGGGAGCTGAAGTGCTGATTGTCTCCGGTCCGGTTTCAATTGAAAGCCCTGCCGGTGCTGAGGTGATTTCTGTCATGACTGCTCAAGAGATGCATACCGCTGTGATGGAAAATTACAGGGACTCCGACATTCTTGTAATGCTTGCTGCTGTGGCTGATTACAGACCTGCCGAGGTTTCAGGCATCAAAATCAAGAAAAACGACGAGGAAATGACACTCAGGCTGGAGAAAAATACGGATATAGCCCGGGAACTGGGAAAGGTCAAAGGCGGCAGGATACTGATAGGAGCGTGTGCAGAGACGAATGACCTGCTTGAGAATGCGCGCAAGAAAATTGAGTCCAAGAATCTTGATTTGATCATCGCAAATGACGTAACAATGAAAGGTGCCGGTTTTGAAGTAGATACGAACATCATCAAACTGGTCGGCAGAGACGGCTCAATAACCGATCTTCCGCTAATGAGCAAAAAAGAAGCGGCACACAGGATCTTTGATGAAATTCATCGCTTGGTCCATGATAATAAATGAAATGATCATACATAAAATAAACTGGAGGCTTTACTAATGTTATCTGAGAAATCAATGGAAAAGATCGTTGCACTTTCAAAAAACAGAGGCTTTGTGTTCCCGGGCTCCGATATATACGGCGGGCTTGCGAATTCCTGGGATTATGGCCCTTTGGGTGTAGAGCTTAAAAACAATGTAAAAAGAGCCTGGTGGAGAAAGTTTGTGCAGGAGAGTACGTATAATGTCGGCGTTGACTGCGCCATACTCATGAATCCGCAGGTTTGGGTGGCATCTGGTCATGTGGGCGGCTTCAGCGATCCTCTGATTGACTGCAAGGACTGCAAGACCAGGCACAGAGCAGATAAACTGATTGAGGACTGGAACAGGGAAAATGGGATTACTCTTTCCGTTGACGGTTGGAAAAATGACCAGTTGATGGACTACATAAAAGAAAAGGGAGTTAAATGCCCTGATTGCGGTTCCGGAAATTTTACGGATATCAGGAAGTTCAATCTGATGTTCAAAACCTTCCAGGGGGTTACGGAGGATTCAAAGGCTGAAATTTACCTGAGACCTGAAACTGCTCAGGGAATCTTCGTCAACTTTAAAAATGTTCAGAGATCCACAAGAAAAAAGATTCCATTCGGCATCGGGCAGATAGGCAAGTCTTTCAGAAATGAAATTACGCCGGGCAATTTCATCTTCAGGATACGTGAATTTGAACAAATGGAACTGGAATTCTTCTGCGAGCCCGGTAAGGATATGGAATGGTTTACGTACTGGAAGGATTTCTGTTACAATTGGCTGCTGAAACTCGGGCTGACGGCAGAAAACCTGAAACTCAGGGATCATCAGAAAGAGGAACTTTCGCATTATAGCAATGCAACTACCGATATTGAGTACAAATTCCCGTTTGGATGGGGTGAACTGTGGGGGAT
>JAEWQC010000316.1 GCA_023399355.1 Bacillota bacterium
CAGTTGTACTTGGGGATGATCCAGAATAATGGACTGATTCTGAAGAAGACTCTTGCCGATTGCTGACTTATATGCCGGAAGACGCCTACCGATAAGGTCGTTGTGGTTGATATCCGACAGAACCGACAGGACCAGATCTCCTTCATCTACAAGGAATACCGCCGTAGAATGCGAATGTGTCAATCTTCCTGCTTCACCTGCTATAAGCCTGAGCACGGCATCCAACTCCAGCCGGCTCGTAATGGCCTGTTGGATATTGAACATCGTTTTTATTTCATCCGCTTTTTTTACAGTCTCATTATATAGTGTCACATTTTCAAACTCGATAGCAGCCTGATTTGCAAAAGCAGCACCAAATTCAATATGATGCTCTTTGTAATAGCCTGCTTTGGAATGATCCAGTGTTAAAATTCCGATAATTTTATCCTTTGCCACCATCGGGAGACTCATCCAGCAGTGCGACCCGTCAAACACGGTGTCCATATATTGTTCCATGGCATTTCTGAAAGAAGCCGATATTTCATCATCGGCAAATAAGTCAGAAATTACCATCGGCTTCTTTTCCAGTGAAAATTTCATGATCGCAGGCATCAGATCCATGGGCATCGAGTAGTTCATTTCCTGCTCGACTGTCAAGTGTGACCTGTGGGCAAGGATTCTGGCCTGATTGCCGGTAATGGTAAATATTTTCGCATTCCTGTATTCAATAATATTTCCAAGCTTGTCCAAAATGGCTTCCAGCAATGGTTTCAATTCCATTGTCGAAGAGACAAGGTTCGAAACATCCAGTAAGGTTGTCAGAAGTTTGGCATTGTGCTGCAATTCATCCCTGCGACCTGTTTTTTCCATATCATCTCTACTTTCAAATTCATCTGCAGTGAAAAAAGATTTGGGATCTTCCGCTTTTTCACTTGTATTCTCTTTATAATCTATTGCAAAAATAAAATACTTCCATATCCCAATTCTTTTTGCAAATCCATATAATCCACTGATTAATAAATTGTATCCCAAGAATTATCAAATATCAAGCAGGTCCGGCAGCAATTACTTTAACACTTCGAATCACCGGTTAATAGTATATATAAAAAAGGATTTTTGGCATATCCCCGGACACTCCGGACATATGCCTGATGTCGGAGGGCTTTATGCAAACTTTGTCACAGGGTTCGAGAGGGCCGGATGTCAGGCTTCTGCAAAGCATTTTGAACAGGATAGGCTATAATGCCGGTACCGTTGATGAGGTCTTCGGCGGGCAGACCTACCGGGCTGTCATAACTTTTCAGAGGAACAACGGACTGGCAGCCGACGGCGTGGTCGGCTCCGCTACCTGGAATGTGCTTACAAAGCTGATCAGAGGATATGATACCTATACCGTCCGTTCCGGTGATACATTTTACAGCATCGCCCGCGCCTATTATACTTCTGTACCCGCCATCATTACTGCAAATCCGGGTATTAGCCCAAACAATATCAATATTGGCCAAAAGCTTATTGTTCCATACGGCATAGACGTCATAGCCCTGGATGTCATGCCTACCTACGAAATTGTCCAGCTTCAGATACAAGGACTTAAAGCAAGATATCCGTTTCTGGAGACAGGCTCCATCGGCAAAAGTGTAATGGGAAGGGATCTGTTCTATATACGGCTTGGAAGGGGCCCGAATCAAATTTCCTATAATGCTTCGCACCATGCAAACGAATCCATAACGACCCCTGTCCTGATGAAATTCATCGAGGATTACTCAAAATCCTATTCAACAGGCAGCAGCCTCCTTGGCTACAACATCAGGGATCTGTACAACCGTACCAGCATATACCTCGTACCGCTGGTAAATCCGGATGGCGTCGATCTTGTCGCCTATTGGCCCAATTACAGCGATCCGGCATTTATCAAAGCCGCAGCGCTCAACAAGACGGGTCTGCCGTTGCCAAGTGTATGGAAGGCAAATATAAGAGGGGTCGATCTGAATTTAAATTATCCGGCAGAGTGGGATAAGGAGAAACAGGAGGAAATCAAGGCCGGCATTACCGGTCCTGCCCCCAGGGATTTTGGCGGCAATGCCCCATTATCGGAACCGGAATCCAGGGCAATGGTCGATTTTACAAAGGCACGCAATTTCAAGCTCGTCATAGCATACCACACACAGGGCGGCGTGATTTACTGGCAGTTCGAGAATTATGCCCCGCAGATCTCTCTCACAATCGCCAGACAGTTTGCAGCCATCAGCGGATATGCCGTTGAAGCCGGCACGGCGGAAGCTGCCTATGCAGGGTATAAGGACTGGTTCCTGCAGGAATACGGGAAGCCGGGCTTCACAATAGAGGTCGGAAAGGGCGTGAACCCGGTTCCGCCGGGGCAGCTGCCCGTCATCTATGGGGAAAACCTGGGAATTCTGCTGCTTGGAGCGGTGATATAATTTTACCTATCCTACCGGTAATAATTTCTTTGCAGCAAATACCATTTGCTATTTTCAGGTGTTATTGCCCATGACGGTATATCACCCGGCGTTTGTTCCAGTTAGTCCATCTTCCTGTCACAGATGCTTCTCCAGCCATGCGGCAATATCCTGGTAAACCTCCTGCCGGTTCGTCTCATTGATCATCTCATGTCTTCCCCCGGGATAAAGCTTGAGCTGAAGGTCGGCAATCCCTTCCTTCCTGTACATTTCATAAAGTCTGGCAGTCCCTTTTCCATATTGTCCGACCGGGTCATTTTCACCGGACATCAGGTAGACGGGCAGATTTTTCGGGATTGACCCAATATTTCTGTTCAATTTGTTCAAGCCCTTGAAAAAACAGTAGTAAAAATTAGTACTCATTATATTTCCACAGAATTTATCATCTTCATATTTTTTTACCTGCCCGTTATCACGGCTGATCCATGCAAATTTGCTTACCGGGTTGCCGATCATTTTGTTGTAGCTGCCAAAGCTCAACTTGTCAAGCAAAGCGTTAGGCCGGCTTTTACCCAGCAGCATGGATATCGAGGCAAGACAACCGCCAAATTTGATCGCAGGTCCGTCCATCATGCAAGACCCGGATAGTATTACTCCTGCAATTTCTTTTCCGTAATGCTTGATATATTCCTGGGCGATGAAGGAGCCAAAGCTGTGACCCAGCACAAACAGCGGGACCCCGGGGTTTCTGGTTCCAATAAGCTTTGAAAGCAGGTATTGGTCCTGCATGATTCCCTTAAATCCGTCTTTATCGATATCGCAGGAATTGTGATTTGATTCTCCCGTTTTACCATGTCCCCTCAAATCACAGGTATATACAGAAAATCCTATTGAATTCATGTAGCAAGCAAAATCGGCATATCTTTCAGCATGCTCCGCCATCCCATGATAAATTTGCAAGATACCTCGCGGATTTTGTGGTGCATTCCAGTACCAGGTGAAAATATCCTGCCCGTTTGCACCGGTAAAATGAAAGCTTTTACTGTTCACTATGAATACCCCCCCTACTTTAACAGAATTTACAGATGAAATATTACTTGTCTACCTTACATCCCATTTCAGAGACCTGTCTACAGCCCGCTTCCAGTTTCCATATAAATCATTTCTGGTATTTTCCTGCATGAGAGGTTCATACTCCCTTCCCAGCTTCCAGTTCTGTGCGATTTCCTCCCTGCTGCTCCAGATACCCATACCCAGTCCCGCCAGATAAATCGCTCCCAGAGCTGTCGTCTCGGTAATTTCCGGACGTCTTGCACATACTCTCATAATATCCGCCTGGAACTGCATGAGAAAATTGCTGACACTGGCTCCGCCATCCACCTTCAGCTCCCTGATAGTGATTCCTGAATCAGCCTGCATCGCTTCAAACACATCCCTGCTTTGAAATGCGATTGCCTCCAGAACGGCACGTATCACATGCTCTCTCCGCGTGCCGCGCGTCAGGCCGACAATGGTTCCTCTGGCATACATGTCCCAATATGGTGCGCCCAGGCCTGTAAAAGCCGGTACGATGTATACTCCTCCGGTATCCGGAACAGCCTCCGCCTCAAAGTCGGCCTCAGGCGCACTGCCGATCAGCCGCATCTCATCCCTGAGCCATTGTATTGCGGAGCCCGCATTGAAAACGCTGCCCTCCAGCGCGTATTCCACCTTCCCATTAATGACCCATGCAATGGTGCTTAACAGGCGGTTCTGCGACTTAACCGGCTTATTGCCCGTATTCATCAGAATAAAGCAGCCGGTTCCGTATGTATTCTTTGCCGAGCCTTTCTCAAAACAGGCCTGTCCGAACAATGCAGACTGCTGGTCTCCTGCGACTCCGCTGATCGGGATTTCCGCGCCAAGTACCTCTTCAGCCGTATTTGCAATAAAACCGGAGGTCTGGACCAGGGATGGCAGCATGCAGGCAGGTATGTCAAGCGCTTTGAGCAAATCGTCATCCCATTTGAGCGTATGTATATTAAAAAGCATTGTTCTGGAAGCATTCGAATAATCCGTCACATGACTTTTCCCTCCGGTAAGCTTCCAGACCAGCCAGGTATCTACGGTGCCTGCCAGCAGTTCTCCTGCTTCGGCCTTCTGTCTGGCACCCTCCACATGATCCAGGATCCATTTGATTTTCGTACCGGAAAAATAGGCATCGATGACGAGGCCTGTCTTCTCCTGTATTATTTCATCATTACTATTGACCTTCAGATTGTTACAGATATCCGCCGTCCGCCTGCATTGCCATACGATTGCATTATAAATGGGCCGGCCTGTTTTCTTATCCCATACGATAACTGTCTCCCTTTGATTGGTTATACCGATACAGGATACCTTCTCCAGCGGCAGCTTGATCGAAGCGGCAGCATCCTTCAGAACCTCCAGCTGCGTACCCCATATTTCAAGCGGATCATGTTCCACCCAGCCGGGCTTCGGATAATGCTGTGTAAGCTGCATGCTCCTGACAGAGGCGATCCTGCCCTGCAGCCTGTCGTATACTAAAGCCCGTGAACTTGTAGTCCCCTGATCCAGCGCTATGATATACCTTCCATCCATACAGAATCCTCCTTTGTTGCATGCACGGGCAGTTGACCTTGGTCAATGACCGGCACCGGTGCAATTTGATGTGGATATGATATCAATTCCGGTGCCAAGAATGTTTTTTATGATAATGTCTCCAACTTTCAGTGGTGCCTTTGCCGCACTGGCATTCACCACTGCCATGCAGTCGAACAGCATTGCTTTGGGCAGCGGTCTGCTGGATTTGACCGGTGCCAGCGATTGTGTGCCTCCCGCCAGTCTTACCGTCGTAGTCAGCATCCTGACCGGGTTCAGCCATTCGTCCACGGCATAGGACGCTCCTCTTTTGCATTGATTACCGGTAACAGCCGATGCCTTGACTTCAGAATCCGATGCTGCTGAAATCTTCAATTCGCAGCCTTTTGGACATACAATGCAGATAAATTCCTTCTCCACTTCATTTTACCTCCAAACCATCGATAATGCAAAATTGACATTTATCTATAAAATAAACGTTCAGGATCCACTGACAAATCCAGCTGCCGATATTCCCGCCACTTCAGCCTGAAGCGTCACATGATCCACCAGGTCATGAACATGAACGACATTTCCGCATGCAAACACACCCGGCATCGAGGTCTGCATTTTTTTATCAACAACAGGCCCTGCCGTGAGTAAATCGATATCGATGCCAGCTTCCCTGGTTATTTCATTTTCAGGGATCAATCCGACAGAAAGCAGCAGCGTATCGCATTCAACGAACTCCTCCGTACCGGGGATCGGCTGCCTGGATTCATCAACGGCAGCAACCGTCACTCCCTCTATTCTTTTTCTTCCATGTATCTCAACAATGGTGTGGCTTAGCCTGAGCGGAATACCGAAATCAAGCAGGCACTGTACAACATTTCTTGTTAAGCCGCCTGGCCTGGGCATGATTTCACAAACCATCCTTACCGCTGCGCCCTCAAGCGTAAGCCTTCTGGCCATAATCAGCCCGATATCGCCCGAACCGAGTATAACTGCATTTTTCCCCGGCAGATATCCGTTGATATTGACAAATCTCTGTGCTGTTCCTGCCGTATAAATGCCTGCGGGCCTTGTACCGGGAATATTCAGCGAACCTCTGGTCCTCTCCCTGCAGCCCATCGCCAGAATGACAGCACCGGCCCTGATCCGCATGAAGCCCTCACTGGTACTTATTGCTTCAACCACTCTCCCGGAATTGATCGACAGGACTGTTGCACCCGTGATAAACACAATATTCATTTTGTGAACCAACTCAATATATCTGCATGCATATTCGGGACCTGTCAGTTCCTCTTTAAAAACCTGCAGTCCAAAACCAGTATGGATGCACTGCTGTAATATTCCGCCAAGGCAGTCCTCGCGTTCCAGTATCAATATGTCTTCAACGCCCTGTTTCCGCGCTTCCACAGCAGCAGCCATCCCTGCGGGACCTCCTCCGATCACCAAAAGCTGAACTTTTCTCATTTCACTCATCTCCCCGGACTATTTGATCCTGCCTGACAGCATCCATGAACCTTCTCCTTTTTTTGTCACCTTGTCATAAGGTATGCCGAGTTCCCTTGACAGCAGTTCCACCAGCCTCGGCGTGCAGAAGCCGCCCTGACACCGTCCCATTCCGGCACGTGTCCTCCTTTTAACGGAATCAAGGTCAAGCGCACCGGCAGGTCTTCTTATGCAATCTAAGACTTCCCCCTCCGTCACCTTTTCACAGCGGCAGACCAGTCTGCCATAAGCCGGATTCTTTTTCAACAGCTTGTCAAGTTCCTCTCCTTCAAGTTCCCTGAACCGGATCACTTTTTCCCTGTTTTTAATAAAATCTTTTCTGGGAATCCGTTCAAGCCCCTGCCTGCCAAGAAGTTCGCTTACATATTCTCCTATTGCGGGTGCGCAGGACAAACCCGGCGACTCGATACCGGCAACATGAATAAAATTGGGATTCACCTTTGACACCTGTATGAAAAAATCCCCCTGGGAGCGAATCTCTCCGGCATCACTCAGATAGGTTTTCTTCCCGGCTGATACATCAATCTCCCCACCTGCGGCAAGCCTTGCCCGAAGGCCGGCAAAAGAGGTGACCACACGTCTGATATCAAGTCCCGGCACTGCCCTGAGCCCGCCTTGCAGCACATGTCCGATACCTGCAGCAGTCGTCGAAAGATCCTCCGGGTCGTCAATATCCTTCGCATCAGGCCCGACCATCATGTTGCCATCGACAGTAGGCGTCACAAGTATGCCTTTCCCCATCGCTGTCGGGCATTGGAAAACAACCCTGTTCACCAGATTGCCGACTGCCTTGTCCATCAAAAGGTACTCCCCTTTTCTCGGTTTAATGACAAAGCTTTTATCTCCAGCCATTGCAGCAACCTTATCGGAATAAACCCCGGCAGCATTCACAAAATACCGGCAGGAGAACAATTCATCCCCGACAGCTACTTCGATATGATCCTCTTTGATGCCAACGGCAGTCACCTCACAGCTTCGCCGGAGTTCAACGCCGTTGACAACCGCATTTTCCACCGCTGCGGCCGTTAATTCATAAGGGCAGATAATACCTGCCGACGGTGCAAATAATGCATGGGTGACCTCGTCTGAAATCTGCGGTTCCAACACTTTTATCCTTTCACGCTCCAAAAGTTCCAATCCGTGAACTCCATTGACAATACCCTTTTGCATAAGCCCATCAAGTACCTCCCTGTCCGTCTTTCCAAAACCGACAACAAGAGAACCTGTCCGTTTATATGGCACATCCAGTTCCTGCGCAACTGCCTCCATCATACCGGCTCCTCGTACATTAAGGAGGGCTTTCAGGCTGCCTGGCCTGCAGTCGTACCCGGAATGGACTATCCCGCTGTTCGCCTTGCTGGAGCCCGATGCAACATCATTCCCTTTTTCAAGAATACAAATCTTCAGTTCATACCGTGAAAGTTCTCTTGCAATAAAAGCGCCAATCACTCCGGCTCCTGCAATAATCACATCATACAACTTCATACGCCTCCCCCTGCTGCAAAACAAATACCGCGGATAGAAGTTACCCAAAGGCATAAAAAGAGCCACACAAAATCAAAGCAGAAGCTTCAATTTTGATGTGACTCCATATCTCCGCACATTCAAAATTACCTTATATAAATATACTATACCTTCACAGTCCGTTTTGCAACCGTTTCCGATTTTTCAGTTTGCTGATCCGCTTATAAATATCATTGATTTTAACTTTTAAATTCATATCATTCTTTTCAGTACTGTATTTTTTGTTCTCCATATCATCCATTATTTCCAGTACCGGATCGGCAAGCCCGTATTCTGCAAGCCGATTTGCAATCACTGTGCGTGTATTTGCCTTCAGGCTCAGGTTGAAGCTATACTTAATCAGATTGTTAAACAGGTTGTATATTTCATTTTGATCTTCCGCCCTTTTCAACTGTCTATAAATAGTCTGCAGTTCTTTGTCGCATTTTTTCCGTGTTAAAAGTGCCAAATAAGCGGCAGCGGCAAGTAACAGCAAAATGGCCAATAGGATCATCCCCCACAGCAGAGTTCCCTTTTTTAGCTGTATCGTAAGGGTTCCATCCTTTTGGGGCTGGTAACTTACCTGATTGATTTTGACTGTTTCGAGCGAAGCAGGAGTGCCCTGACTTTGCGCACCCGCCTGAACTTGAGGAGCCTCGCCCTTCACAGAAATCGTCGTGCCTGGGATTTCAGCCTTTTCATAACTGCCGTTGGCAGGGTTAAAATAGGAGATGGATATCGGGTCTATTTTCAGTTTTCCGTTTGCTTTAGGAACCAATATTACTTCAAATTCCTTTTTAGCATGATATTGATTCTTTAGAATTTCTTCTTCGGTATTCTTCTCTGTCTGATAGACGGAAAATCCGGGCAAATCGCCCTTCACTATTCCCTTCAGGTTATCCAGGTTGCAGTCTCCGGAGGCCGTTATGTCAAGTGTCAGGGATTCGCCATAATTCACCTCGTTTTTACTGTATTTTGCATCCAGGTCCAATTTTCCTACAATACCGGAAAAATCGGCCGGTTGATTATTTACAGGCAACGGTTTAACCGTCAATGCTTTTGACTCGGTCTGCAGGTAAACCGGTGCCGAGGTATTAAAAAAATCACCGGTGCTGACATTCGCCTGAAAATTATAGGCCGGTATCGTAAATGTTCCGGTTTTTATAGGCGAGATAAATGATTGCCTTGCTTCATATTTTGCATATTTATTCCCATCCACATAAGCTATCTCAGCCTGCAATTTATCCTCGGGTACATCTTTACTGATAAAATCTTTAATACCGGTGTCTCCCAGAAAGCCGAAGTTTTCAATATTATAGCGGGAGTAGAGTTCATAGGCCAGGACCACCTTTTGCCCGATATATGCCTCACTGGCTGAAAGAATGGTTTTGATGAAATAGTCCTGCGTCTCTCCGCTTTTAGCATTGGTACTGTCTGCCTCGCTGACATTAATCTGCAGTTGGTTTGTCTGATAGGTCCCGCCATTATATTTTACACTGCCCCGAAGTGTGAATTTTCCAACCTTTTTCGGCAGGATGACATAATTTACATCTTCCTCATAGGTTGTAGCCCCGTTAACCATCTGTGTGGATGTAGAATTACTGCTGGATACAACGTCAAAATTCTCCAGTCCGCTGATGCTCGACAACTCGGCACCCTGTGCATCGATCATTGAAAGGACCAGATTGGCGCTCACGCCTTTGTGCAAATTCAGGCTGTCAATATCGAGCCGGTATTGAGGAGTCGTCTGTGCCATTGCAATCCCTTGTGTCATAAGGATGCCGGCGGAAATTATAAAAATGATGAAAAAACTCCTTAATTTCAGTTTTTTACCAGTCATATTGATCCTCCTTATCATTGCTTTTTGTTCCCTGGTTATTTTTAAGACTGTCCTCTTCTTGCTTCTCGAGCGCTTCGAGTGCCTGTTCAATCTCTGCGCTGTTCTGTGAAGTACCGGAGGTATCCGACCTGTTCACTCCGGATGTGCCCTGAGTCTCGTTGCCGGACTGAGAACCCTGCTGTCCGTTTTGTCCGCTATCCTCTCCATGATTGGTATTTCCGTTCTGATTCGCGCTTCCCTGTGTTCCCTCCTGCTGAGCGCTACTTCCATTTTGCTGATTTTTATCATCCCGCTGGTTCTGACTATCCTGCTGATTCCCATTCCCCTGCTGGTTCCGGCTATCCTGCTGATTCCCGTTCCCCTGCTGGTTCCGGCTATCTTGTTGATTCCCATTCCCCTGCTGGTTCCGGCTATTCTGCTGATTCCCATTCTCCTGCTGGTTTTCTCCATTTTGTTGATTCTTATCCTGCTGATTCCCGTTGCCCTGCTGCTTATTATTAGGCATTTGTCCGATTTTTTCTTTTGCAACCTCGTAATTGTATTTAAGGGATAAATCCTGCGGATATTTTACGATTCCCTGTTCATAAGTCTGCAGCGCCTGTCGATAGTATTGCAGCTTCTGATTATCGTCACTGCCGGCGTCACCCAGTTTCAGGCAGGAGTTGCCGGAATTGAGGTATTTTGAAACAGTATCAAATCCTTTATCATAATATTTGATGGCTTGTTGATAATCTTCCAGACGATAGGATGCCTGCCCCGAATTATAATTCAATTCGGGATCGTCCGGCCCTTTGCCCATTCCTTCCTTGTATGCTTCCAGAGCCTGTTTGTAATTACCGTCGGCATAAAGCCGGTTCCCTTCCGACAAAGCTTCCTTCTGCACATTTTTAAAATCAACTATGCCTGTAAAAAACATCAGAAGCAAGATTGCTGTCATTACTGCCAAAATGAAAAATGCTCTCTTCATCCGGCCTTCCTCCTTTCAGGCAGCAGATTCGCCGCCAGAAACAACAGTATCCCGACCCCCAAAAAGTATTGATAGATCTGGGCATATCTTTTGATTTTTTCTGTTTTCAGGGTATCCCTCTTCAAATAAGAAAGATTCTTCAGGAAGGAATCGGTCTCATCGCCGGAAACCGATGACTGATAATAGGCTCCATTACCAGCGGCAGCCAGTTTTTGAAGCGAATCCGGATCCAGGCAGGATGTGACAAAGTTTCCGTTAGCGTCTTTTTTGTAGTCTGTTATCTTGCCGCCGGTGGAATCATAAACCGGAATCAATCCGCCCTTGGTCGTACCTATTCCAATGGAATATACTTTCAGATGCGTATCTTTCAGCGTTTTTAAAACATTCAGGCTGTCGGTGCCATGATCTTCCCCATCGCTAAGAATGACCACCACCCTGTCGGTGCTTAAAGTCTGGTCAAAGGAATGATCCGCCAGCCTGATTGCAGTCCCGATGTCGGTACCCCCTCCGCCGATCATATCCGTATCAATTACGTCAAGAAACATCCTTGCTATCTGGTAATCATCCGTCAGGGGCATCTGAACATAGGCGCCCGATGAGAATGGAATAAACCCTATCCTGTCGCCTTTAAGTGAATCGATCAGGCTCCCGATTGTTTTTTTCGCAGCACTGAGCCTGTCCGGCTGGATATCCTGAACCAGCATGCTTTTGGAGGTGTCGATCAGCACATATATATCAAGACCTGTCTTGTTTGTCTCTGCAAAGCCGGTGAAAATCTGAGGGCCCAAAAGGGAAAAGAACATCAGACTCAGTCCAAGGATGGTCAACGCGATCCGCAGGAATGTAAAGCGGGCTTTCGTTCCGATTTTTAACACCCGTAGGATCCTGTCCTTTTTCCTGGCTGACAGAACCAGAACAACCAGGCTTAATACGGGTAGTATGATATAAAGCATATTGGCGGGATTTTTAAACTCCAGATAATTCAACTCCTTGCCCCCTCCTTTCCTGAAATGCCGTATTCATGGAATCCGGATAAAGTAATAACGATCGAGGAAAATACCCGCAAGCAGCAGCACAAGGGCAATCCCAATCAAACTATAAGCCAATTCGGTATATTCAGTAAAATTATCATGCTTGAATTCCGTTTTTTCCAGCATGTTTATTGTCGAATATATCTGTGACAACGCTTTTAAATCCCTGGCTCTGAAGTAGCGGCCCCCTGTTGTATCGGCAATTCTTTTCAGCAGATCCTCGTTCAATCCGCCTTCAACCTGCTGGTATTGGGTTTGACCAAGTCCTTTCACGGGAATAATAGTTTTATCCGTGCCTACACCGATGGTATAAATTTTTATTCCCATTTCTTTTGCCAGTTCACAGGCGGTATCGGGTGCTATTGTCCCGGCGTTGTTATCCCCGTCTGTTACAAGAATCATGATTTTAGACGCGGCTTCACTTTTTTTCAACCTGTTCAAGCCTACTGAAATAGCCGTGCCGATAGCTGTGCCATCTTCATTTACCGCCTCGGCCGTGATTTCCTCGATGGATTCACGGACAATGTTATGATCGAGTGTTAATGGAATCCTGGTATAGGCGGTCCCGGCGAAAATAACCAGTGAAATCCTATCCTCCGGCCTTTCTGCAACAAAATCCTCTGTTGTTTTCTTTGCCGCCTCCAGCCGGTTCGGCTGAAAGTCAACAGATTGCATGGAGCCTGAGACATCAAGCAGCGCCGCAATATCAATACCGTTCTGCCTGACAGGACCGGTATTTTGCGTAAGCTGGGGCCTTGCCATCGCCAGGGCCAGTACGGCAAGACCGGTAACTATGACAGCCCTTCCGATTTTATGCTTGATAGTCTTATTCATGCCGGAGCTCATCAATAATTTCACACTTGAAAATTTCATAGCCGACTTTTCTTTTCGGCATAGAAAAATATAAATAAATACCGGTATTAAAAGCAGAAAATACCAGCTAACTAACCGAATCATGCTTCTCCCTCATCTATCTTTTCTCTATCTTTTATATCACTTATTTCACTTATTTCGCTTATTTCACTTGTTTTGCTTGTTTTGCTTGTTTTGCTTGTTTTGCTTGTTTCACTTGTTTCACTTGTTTCACTTGTTACACTTGTTTTGCTTGTTTTGCTTGTTTTGCTTGTTTTGCTTGTTTTGCTTGTTTTGCTTGTTTTACTTGTTTTACATGTTTTACTTGTTTTGCTTATCTCACTTATCCCTTTTCTATCACAGGTCTCTCTTATATATCTAATTTGATATACCATGCCTGCCAGTTCTCCTGACATTTCACGTTTTTTCTCCTTTGTTGCATCTATGCCTGTAAATTTCAAACGGTCGCATTCTGCCAGCCAGGATTGGATATCCGTCATACATTCCTGCAAACCGGGCAGGCTGCTTATCATGGCTGTCAGTTCGGATGAGGTTTTGCCTCTTAGCCTGCACGAATATATGGCCTCCAGATATGCTTTAAAGCTGGAGGTCAGTTTGACCAGATATTTATCATCCGCCTCCGGAATATGCTCGGTTTGTCTGATAAAAAGCTGATAGGGCGTAAGTGCAGATGTTTTCCTGCCTTTCAGAACTCTCCGAAGAACCAATGCACCTGTCATAATCAGGGCAACCGCCAAAACAAGGAATACATACCGCCACCCTACAGAAAATGCAGGCTTTAGCGTATTGATATCCCCTTCAAAAATCTTACTTCTCTTTATATCCTTAAGGGTTGATTTAACAGTAATCTGAATTTCCTTATCGCCTATCCTGACAGTTTTCTCTCCCGGTTCAAAAGTACGCAGTGTAACCAGATAGCCATCGGGATTATCCTTTAGTTCGACTATTTCGAAATCCTTTTCTGTGAACAGGGCGGTCAATTCGTCTTTGGAATACGCCTGTGACGATATCTGTATTTTAATCAGATCTCCCACGTAAATACTTCGTTCTTCAGCCAGTGTCTGCCCGGTCGGTATAATGAACAGCAGAGACAGGACCATCAGTAAGAATACTGCCTTTATAACGCATCGATTCAAAAGAAAATTTCTCGATTGCATAAAAATTTTATTACTGCTACTGCGTTTCAACGAGACTGGTCGCAAGCTAAGCTTGCATCTCGTCCATGCATCCTGGGCGGGAGATATGCTCACCGCCTGAAAACCAAATCGATAACCACCACCTATAGAGCTGGGGGACACCTTTTGCCTCGTTATTTTCATTTCTGAATCCTTCTTCTGAAAAATTGTTGCAATGGTCTGACATAATCTTCGTCTGTATAGATATTGATGAGGTTGCTCCCGGCCGGGCCGGGTTTAGCGTCCATCCGGTATTCATTTCTGAGGTTGTCCAGGGTAATGGTCTCGCCCGATTCAAGATCCTCAAAAGCAAATATGGCACCGGCTGGAATTGTTTCCTCCGTTCTGTCGACAACACGTATCAGAACCAGATCATGTTTTCCTGAAATGATTTTCAGTTCCTTTTTGTATCCTTCATCGAGAAAGTCGGAAATTAAAAATACTACGCTCTTTTTTTTCTCTATGCGGTTAAAATATTGAAGCGCTGAGGACAGATCGGTGCCGCGATACTCAGGCTGGAAATTCAATATGTTCTCAATAATTGCCAGGACATGTTTCTTTCCATTTTTTGAGGGAATAAACTTTTCAACCCTGTCAGTAAAAAAAATAACACCTACGCGATCATTGTTCTGTGTCGCTGAAAATGCCAAAGTAGCTCCCAACTCGGCAATCAGAGCTTTTTTATTGCCAAAGTTGTTGGAGTGTGACATATCTATTAAAAGAAAAATGTTTAATTCCCGTTCCTCGCAAAATTGTTTTACGAAGGCTTTATTATGGCGTGCAGTTACATTCCAGTCGATATTCCTGACATCATCGCCATGGTAGTACTGCCTTATGCTCTCGAATTCCATTCCCTTTCCCCTGAACCCGGAACGGTATTCTCCTGAAAAATTTTCATCGACCAGTTTTTTTGATTTTATCTCAATTCGCCTTATTTTTCTAATCAGTTCACTGGACAACATATTGAACTCCATCTCCCGGTGCAGGTCATGTTATGGCAAATTGACCTGTTCCAGAATATCTGTAATAATTTCTTCCGAAGTAATCTCTTCGGCTTCCGCTTCATATGTAAGTATAATCCTGTGGCGCAATATGTCATAAACCAAATCCTTGATATCATCCGGCACGACATAATTGCGTCCTTCAATAAAGGCCTTGCCCTTTGCAGCTTTTATCAGGTTGATTGAGGCACGCGGAGAAGCACCGCAGGCTATATGCTTCGAATCCTCCCTGGTTTTAAAAATGATGTCGATTACATAATTCACAATATTGTCGTCCACATAGACGCTATCGATTTTTTTCCGCATTTCAAGGATATCCTTACCGGAAAGTATCTTTCTGACTGCTGTCACGCCGGGGCTGGTCATTGATTCTGTCAACTGCTCGCCCATGCATCCTGGGCTGGTCGCTGATTCCGCCGGTTCCTCGCTCATACGGCTTGACTTTTCTCCCGTAAAGCGCTTAATGATTTTTCTTTCTTCCTCTTTGTCAGGATAATTTATTTTCAATTTCATCATGAAACGGTCCTGTTGTGCTTCCGGGAGAGGATATGTACCTTGTTGCTCAAGGGGATTTTGTGTTGCCAATACCAAAAAGGGATTATCCAACAGGTACGTTGTCTCTCCAATCGTCACCTGTCTTTCCTGCATCGCTTCAAGTAAAGCGGACTGAACCTTTGCAGGCGCGCGGTTGATCTCATCCGCAAGTATCAGGTTACTGAATATAGGACCTTTTTTGATTACAAATTCGCCGGTATTCTGTTTATATATCTCGGTACCCAGGATATCCGCCGGCAATAGGTCCGGTGTGAACTGTATCCTTTTAAAATCGACTCCGACAGCCTTTGCAACCGTATCTGCCGTCAATGATTTGGCCAAACCGGGTACCCCTTCCAGCAAAATGTGCCCTCCTGTTAAAAGACCGATCAATATCCTGTCAATCATGTAATCCTGGCCGATGATTACTTTATTAATTTCTTCTTTTAATGAAGCTATGATCTTACCTTCTTCAAGGAAGCTCGTTCCTGCCATTTTTTAACCCTCCCTGATCTATGATTAAGCCGATAATAAAATACTATTGAAGTACTAACAGCTTGTCAATTGAGTATTCCAATAGTTAACAGAAAGTTCATAGAAATTTCAAATATGACACGGTTCTGAGATGGTTTGATTCGGTTTGATTCGATTTGATTCGGCTTTTATGGACATGACATTACAGATATACTGCGGAGTATTCGAAACTCCGCAATTCACACAGGAGAACAGTTTGCAGGATCTATGGTTCAATTATGTTTCATTTTCATCTTTGCATTTTCTGCATAGCGTTTTATTTTCATGGTAGTCGTCTTAACAAATTCATTGTCGCGCAGCGTGAATGTACTGATGCGCTTATACAGCGGCATATCCTTGTTGGCATTTTTGACCACTTCGGAAATGACGTTCATGATGTCTTCCTTTGAAACGCTGACTGATTTCAGCCTTTCCTTTATTGCCTCAAGATTCGGTAAAATATACGCCTCTACAAACGTTTCACCGGACTTGTCATCTTCATAGCCTGCCACCATTGATTCCAGAACATACGGACTCCTGTTTATGAAGGACTCCACTTCTTCCGGGAAAATATTCTTGCCGTTTTTGGTCACAATGACATTTTTCAATCTTCCGGTAATAAAATATGCACCGGATTTATCCACCTTCCCCAGGTCGCCTGTGTGGAACCATCCACCTTTGAGGCATTTGGCCGTAGCTTCTTCGTTTTTATAATATCCAAGCATGACGTTGCCGCCCTTTGCGACAATTTCTCCTATACCGTTTTCATCAGCATTATCGATCCTGACCTCGACACCAGGTAAAGGCAGGCCGATCGAAGCGTTACCGTAAAAATTGTCACGTTCTCCAATAACAAGAGGGGAGCATTCAGTAAGGCCATAACCCTGCAGTACCTTGAAGCCAAGACTGTTCAGTCCGTTTGAAACCTCCGGGCTGATGGCTGCCGCACCTGTAATAATCAACCTCAGCCGTCCCCCGAAATTTTTATGGATGGATTGGAACAACTTGCGTCTGACATCAATCCCGATGGTATTCAATGCTGCACTTACAACCATCATGAACTTGAGCAGCGGTTTCATTCCCGGCTTTTTGCCCGCCTGCTCCCATATCTTTTTATGCATGTTTTCCAGCAGAAGAGGAACCGTAATCAATACTGTCGGCTTAACTTCCAAAAAGTTCTTTTGAATGCGCTTGAGCCCTTCATTGAATGCAATGGTACCCCCGCAATAGATGAAGCACAGGAAACCGATCGTGCATTCATACGTGTGATGGATCGGAAGAATGGAAAGCGTAATATCCTCACTGGTGACGTGAACTGTCTTCAGGATGTCCATGATATTTGTGCAGATATTCTTCTGTGAAAGCATGACCCCCTTGGCAAGGTCCGTTGTCCCTGAAGTGAAAAGAAGCACACCCAGTGCCATGTTGTCGATTTTATATGCATCAAGGTCCGCTTTCCCAAGCGCCAGAAGTTGTCTGCCCTTTTCGACAAGTTTTCGAAGCGAAATAAAATCTTCCGTATCCTCGTCAATATCCATGTTAATGAAATATTTGACCGGAGTGCCGGAATTCTTGATGTTTAACATGTCTTTTGCATATTTCCCGGAAAAAATAAGGGCTGCCGCTCCGCTCCTCTGAAGAAGATTGCCCTTTTCGACGACAGGCAGTTCCTTGTCGAGAGGTACGACCACCCCTGTGTGGTTTGTCACAGCAAGGTAGGAAGCGCACCATTCATAACGGTTCTCACTCATCACTGAGATAAAGGAACCTCGGAGTCCAAGTGAAACAAGAGCTGCGCCCAACGCGTCCACGTCGTCTTTGAATTGCTTGTGAGTGATGCTTCTGAAAGCGCCGCTTTCATTCCTGATCCAAAATGCCGCCTTGTCTGCAAAAGCAGTTGAGCTATATTCAAGCAGATCTTTGAAGTCATTGATGTTTGTCACCTGATATAATGGTTTCATTGCCATCTGCATCCACTCCAGCATCAAATTTTCAGATAGGTTATATAAACATAATACCACATTTTAATATATTATCAACTTTTTACAGCTTGAAGCAATTCGCCTGAGAGTCGTAAAGCGGTTGGAGACCTGCTCTATGAATTTCAGTATTGATATTTTACCCATTTTTCGTCTTCCGTATTTTACAGATCACTGTAAAATCATTTTTAAGGTAAGCTTCCAGGTATTGTACTTTTTCAATAACGTCAGAGTATCTCTCCAGTATTTCGCTGATTTGGTCAGGATGAAAATAAAAGTACTTATCTTCTCTGTCGGGGGAGGCCTCATGCAACAGATTGAATACCACGGTACCCGAGGACAGCCTCAGGAAAAGGTCAATGGCATTTGTCAAAAATTCAATGTTATTACCCAGATTCAAATTGAATATTCCGGAAGAATAGATAACATCAAAAGAATGATCCTTGAAAATGTTGTCTTTGAAAATATCTATAAGAAAAAAATCCGCACCGAGCTGCTTGTTTTTTGCCTTTTCAATCATTTTGTCCAGAATGTCGACGCCGGTATATGTTACCTGGATGCCCCGGCTTCTTATATATTCCAGCAGGTTCCCGGTACCGCAGCCGACATCAAGTAAGGCTTTGCCATTCAGGTCGGCAGAGGATAACAGCATATCGAACCTCATTTTCTGGGCTTCTTCGCTTTCCCATCCAAGTATGCCATACTCGGGCAGGCCTTTGGACATGTTGTCTTCATAGTACGTTTTTATTATCTTTAGTTTATCCATGGTTGCAATCGCTCCAAGCGTATGAGATACTCTCATAATAGCCTATTGCCGGCGGCCGGTCAATAAATTTAAGAACGGATCACTTGATATTTTTGAATTGCATGTTGTATGATGGATTTATACCCTGACTGCAAGGATTTTCCGAGTGGAAAGGAAAGGAGTCTTTATGATGAATACCTCTGATCTGACACGAATGCTTTTGACTGCAGACATGAAAGAATTAGCCGATGCCATTGCTTGCTGCGCCCGTGCACCCTTTCAGGAACGTGCGATGCTCTGTGATGCGGCACTGGAACAAAAACGCAAATATTACGGTGACAAGGTATATTTCCGCGGTCTCATAGAGTTCAGCAGCTATTGCAGGAATGACTGCCTCTACTGCGGGATCCGGCACAGCAATAAAAACGCTCACAGATACAGGCTTTCGGAAGAAGAAATACTCCGGTGCTGCGATGAGGGGTATCGTCTGGGTTTTCGCACATTCGTACTGCAGAGCGGAGAAGATCCCTACTATTCAGATGTCCGAATGTGCAGTCTGATCTCCACGATAAGGGGATTGTACCCTGAATGTGCCATTACACTGTCCCTTGGTGAAAAAACGGAGAATAGCTACAGGCAATATTTTAACGCCGGGGCCAACAGGTACCTGCTCAGGCATGAAACTGCAGATGAGACCCATTACATGCGGCTTCACCCGGAGAATATGAGCCTTGCCAACAGAAGGCAATGCCTCTTTACACTTAAAAAGATAGGCTTTCAGGTAGGTGCGGGGTTTATGGTGGAATCGCCCTTCCAGACTTATGAAAATCTCGCTTCGGATATGATTTTCCTTCGTGAACTTCAACCTCACATGGTTGGCATCGGACCTTTCATTCCGCACAAGGATACGGCCTTTGCCGCTGAAAGGATACCGACTTCCGCCCTGACACTGGTCATGCTTTCCCTTGTCAGGCTGATGCTGCCCAAAACGCTTCTTCCTGCAACGACCGCACTGGGCACCGTAGATCCAAAGGGCAGGGAGAATGGGTTAAGAGCCGGTGCAAACGTTGTTATGCCCAATCTTTCCCCGCTAAAGAACCGTAAGGATTATTCGCTTTATGACAATAAGATCTGTACCGGGGAAGAAGCAGCCGAATGTCTGAATTGCCTGACGGAACGCATCCGCTCGGCCGGCTTTGAGCCGGACTTCTCCAGGGGAGATTATGCAATATAGCCCCTTCGAAAAAGTTAGGGAACACACTCCTGCAAAGTCCGTTCCCGGGGAGTGTCCTGAAAGAGGTAGGGGGACACTCCTGCAAAGTCCGTTCCCGGGGAGTGTCCTGAAAGAGGTAGGGGGACACTCCTGCAAAATCCGTTGCCGAGGAGTGTCCTGAAAGAGGTAGGGGGACACTCC
>JAEWQC010000036.1 GCA_023399355.1 Bacillota bacterium
CCCCTGTGCAGATTGTCAATGATATACTGCCTGATCTGCTCCGGCTTGCTGCTGATAACGACAATTTGTTTTCGCAAATTGAACCCTTCTATTACCGTATCTATCAGAAAGCCTTTCATAATCAGTCCAAGTACTGAATACATTCCTATCTGCACTCCGAATACCATCCCGGCGGCTATTGTTATGGCGAAGTCCGAAAGCAGCAATGCTTTGCCGATGTCAATACAGGTCAGTTTGTTCAGCACTTTTGCTACGATATCGGTCCCCCCTGTTGAGGCATTCAGGTTGAATACAATTCCTGAACCAACTGCCGGCAGAATGATAGCAAAAAAAAGTTCAAGCAGTTTATCATTCGTCAGAGGACTTTTTAGAGGGATCAACCGGTCCAGCAGCCATACCATGCCTGACAGCACAAAGCTTGAGTAGACTGTCAGTGAACCGAAGGATTTCCCGATGAGCGCGAAGCCCAATAACAGTAAAACAATGTTGATCATAAGCATAATCGGTCCCGTTGAAATTCCGGGAAAGAAATAGCCCAAAACAATAGCAAGCCCGCTCACACCTCCTGTTGCAAATTTGTTGGGTACTTTAAAAAAATGGATTCCCCCTGCCGTTAATAAAAGCCCAAGATTCATCAGCAAAAACCCGTTGATTTTTTTCAAGCACAACCCTCCCGACAATTACTGCTATCCGCACAAGCAACTGCCCCCTGTCACTTCCATGCCATGTCCTGCTACATTTGAGCCCCATTCATTTCAACTCCGATACAGCCATCTTTAGTATTTGAATTCTACCTGATTTATACTACTGTTCAGATGCAATATCTTTTGCAAAAAAACAAATACAATAGTCCCTTTCTCAGTTTGCAAGCCTGA
The DNA here is from genome assembly GCA_023399355.1 of Bacillota bacterium. Classification (GTDB taxonomy): domain Bacteria; phylum Bacillota; class Clostridia; order Acetivibrionales; family DTU013; genus UBA1305. Next base: position 876 of record JAEWQC010000036.1, read on the forward strand.
AATACTGTTTTCTGGTACTGTCTAATGTTTGGTAAACATTTTTATTTGGTACCTTGCATTGTCACATAGCTTGTGATATTATATAGTCAACAGAGGAAACTTGTTTCATGAATTTAAGAAAATAGAGTGTCTGCCATTTCAGAGAGGAACGTGCATATGAACATTCAATTGAAAAAAGGCGTGCTGGAACTTTGCGTACTGAGCATGCTCACCCATAAGGACTGCTATGGATATGAACTGGTCAATGAGATCTCGAAAAACATCATGATTGCAGAAGGCACGATATATCCGCTTTTAAAGCGACTGAAAGACGAAGGTTATCTCACAACCTATCTGGAAGAATCCCAGGAAGGACCTTCAAGGAAATATTACAAATTAACACCTCTGGGCATCTCTACAAAGAATGGACTTGTAAAAGAATGGCTGGTGCTGGTCGAGGGTGTCAGCAATATCGTCGGTAAGGAGTTGATCGCATGAACAGGCATGAATTTATGTCAAAGCTGCAAAGCACATTGGGTAATATCTCTGTCCCTTCAAAAGAAGAAATCCTGTATGATTACAGGGAGCATTTCGAGATAGGCCTTGAACAGGGTAAAACAGAAGAAGAAATATGCTACGGTCTCGGTGATCCGAAGGCAATCGCAAAACAGTACAGGATGGAGTATATGGTCAGACAGGCTGATACGAAAAAGTCGGCAGTAAATGTACTTAGAGCGATATTTGCAGCATTGAGTCTCGGGTTTTTCAACCTGATATTCATGATCCCGGTTCTGGCAGTTGTAGTCAGTGTGCTGGCAGCCCTCTACAGTGCTGCAGCAGGTTTTGTTTTTGGAGGCATTGGTGTTTTGCTGGCTATAATACTTGCACCAGTTCTGCCGCAGTGGATCAGCCTTCCGGATCTGAACCCGGGAATCCTGGTATTCGGTTCCATCAGTCTTACCTCCTTAGGTTTATTGTTGACCATAGCTTCAGTTGTACTGACAAAGCTTACATATAGACTGACAATCAGTTACATTAAAGCAAACATGAGAATTATATCAAAACAGGAAAGTGAGCGTAAAAATTATGTTTAAAAATTTGAATCTGAAAAAGATCACATTATTGCTGGTACTGGTATTTGCAGCAGCAACCGCAATATCCTGCTTCCTTTATTTCGCGCAGTATGGCTTCAATTTCAGTTACGGTTCAATGTTCTCGGGTAACATCGAGGGCGGTGTCAGGGTAGATGAACAAAAGACCGAAGCTCTGCAGGGCCTAAATGGCATAACGATTGAGACCATGATTGATACTATCAATATCCTCCCTTCGGATACTGACGAGGTAAAAGCACATTTCTACGGGAACTATTTATCAGCAAATAAAAACATAAAGCCCGAATTTACAGTATTCAGGTCCGGTGATAAACTTGAAATAAAAATCAAATATATACATAACATAATACTGTCCGGCTTCAGAAGTAATCTCAAGCTTGATGTATATATACCAAAACAGTATGCTTCAGATCTTAAAGTCTCATCGGTATCCGGAGAAATAGCTGCTGACGGCTTGACACTCAATAGCTTCATTTGCAAAACCACCTCGGGCGATCTGGACGCAAAGCTAATTAATGCGAAGGAAGCAGATATTCATACCGTTTCAGGTGAAGTACAAATCAATGGTACTTATGACAGTTTCACTTTCAAATCCACCTCGGGTGATCTGAATTCCACCGCATTTACATCAAAGACATCAATCATCGGCAGCACCTCCGGTAAAGTCAAGATCTCCGGTGCTCTGGGCGATATAACTGCTGAAACCGTAAGCGGCACTCAGTATTTGCAATATACGGCATTTTCAAATAGTATTGATCTTAAAAGCACCTCTGCAAAAATTACAATTAAGCTGCCCGGCAATGCCGGCTTCAATCTTGATTATACAGCAACCTCCGGTGATGTCGAGTGTGCATTTCCAATCACTGTAACGGGCAGCAACGCTCATAACAAACTCAAGGGCACCGTTGGAAACGGCAAAGGCACCATTAAGGTCCGCACCACCTCAGGCGACCTCGACATAGTAAAGTAAAGCAATGTACAAGGGGACGTTCCTTGAAAGAAGCTTCCCCTTGTCCCCCCCCTTTCCTTTTACCGTTAACCTGACGAACCTTTTTCGCTAAAAAAGAATATAATGATGTATCAATTGTGATAAAGGTGAGTTTATGTGGTATACCGTTCAATCAGGAGATTCCCTCTATTTGATAGCCCGGAAGTTCGGCATTCCCGTCCAGCAGCTAATGACCGCCAACCAGCTGACAGACAATGATATCCCTGTCGGCCAGAGAATTTATATTCCGATACAGGTTTCAAAAGTGGTGACTTATACCGTACAACCCGGTGACTCTTTATTCAAGATTGCCCAAAAGTATAATACGACTGTCGAAAGCATCATGATTCAGAACAGGCTCCCGAGCAGTAATTTATATGTGGGGCAGAAGCTTGTGATTCCATTGTATACCGAAGCTGTCGTGACTGCACCAAGAGCCAATATACGCATTGGTCCCGGCACCGGGAACAGAATCATTACATCGGTAGCAGCTGCAGCCAGGCTGCCTGTTATTGATACCACAAGGGATTGGATCAAGGTATCCCTGCATAATGGAAATGACGGCTGGATCTCAAGAAACCTCATCAGCTTGAAAACTTATGACGGATCAAAGCCGATTCTTTCAATCGTCGGCTTTTATACCCTGCAGGAGGGACCTGCATTACCCGGTTCCTATCGATCCTTCGTCAATAATACCGCCCTTATTTCGGAAGTGCCCCTGTTCATGTACAGATTCGATCTGAACAATCCAACCTCTATAGAAAAGTTTGGAGAATTTACAGACAATGAAGTGGAATCTCTTGTCTCAATTGCCCACAGGAACAATGTCATGATTCTGCCCGTCGTGCATAATCTCCTTTACAGCGGAGGCGGGCAGGAAGCCAGCAGGGCCGTTGTCTCAAAGGTGGTTGCCACTCCTGACAGCAGAAGAACCGCCATCGGCAGCATTATCGCATTGATTGACCGGTTTGGTTTCGATGGCGTCAACATTGACATTGAAGATGTGTATAAGGAGGACAGCGTCAGACTTTCCTTATTCTACACTGAACTTGGGCGGGCAATGAAAAGCCGCGGATATTTTCTTTCGGCATCCGTCCCCTCCAGAATCAGGGATTATCCTCCGTTTAATCCGTTTTCAGATCCGTTTGACTATGGTACTATCGGTGCTGCGGTCGATCAGTTTGTTGTAATGCTTTACAATGAACACGGCTGGCCTGGCAGCGGTCCCGGACCCGTTGTATCAAGCGGCTGGATGACGAAAGTGCTCGCGTATACGCTGACCAAGGTACCATCAGGCAAGGTAGTCGCAGCAATCTCTGTGTTCGGTTTCGATTTCAATCTGACAACAGGCACAAACACTTATGCTACTTATTCTATGGCTGCGGATCTTGCCAAACGCTACAATAAAAGCATCATTTTCAATCAGGATACCCTCACACCCATGTTTGCATATGAAGATGAACAAGGCAACAAGCACGAAGTGTGGTTTGAGAATAGTGACAGTATCATAGCCAAGATGAGGCTGGCATGGCAGGAGGGCATTTCAGGTGTTGCTTTATGGCGGCTTGCCATGGAAGATCCCGGACTCTGGGAAAGGATTTCGGCTGAAATTGTAGTAAAAAGAATAGTTTATTGACGTATATCAAATTTTTAGGAAATATTTAACATTAAGTTGCAGTAAACTGGCATAATACACGGATATTTCCAACATATCGCTTGAAAGGCGATATGTTCCGTGATATAATTTTTTATGTATCAAACGTGATACATAGCACGATTTAATTTGTTTGTAGACCGAACCCTCCTTGTCTATTTGGAGCGTTGGAGTAATAAGTCTAAACCAGTTAAATCCAAATTAGCTGAGGAGGTAAATTGATCATGGCAGACAAGACTTTGACCTGTAAGGACTGCAACATGGAGTTCGTTTTTTCGGAAGGCGAACAGGCTTTTTACAAGGAAAAGGGATTTGAAAACGAACCACAGAGATGCCCGGAGTGCAGAAAAGCCAAGAAAGCACAGAGAAGGACCGGCGGCGGTGGCTTTAATAATTCCGGCAACAGGAATTCCGGCAGAGGTGGCTTTGGCGGAGGAAACAGATGGTAAAAAAAAGGAGCCTGAAGGCTCCTTTTTTTTGAATATACCGACATTTAAAGTACCGATTTTAAGCATACGAATTCTGAACATACGACTTCTGAACTAACAGGATATCCATTATTTATTGCTCCCGGCACTTTTTATCTTTCATTCATATTTATTACTTAATATGAATGCTATATAATGTAGTTAAGTCACAGGACTACTGGTGAGGTGTTTAAATGAAAAACATACCGCTTTATGAAATCCGTAAGATAAAATCCATCAAGGAATTACTTGATAGCAGTGCCGCTTTATTCAACGACAGGACTGCCTTCCTGATGAAGCAGAAGGGAAATGAAAATTATATTCCTGTTACCTATAAGCAATACAAAGCTGATGTGGACGCACTGGGCACGTCATTGCACGAGCTGGGACTGCATGGCGGCAGAGTGGCAATTATCAGTGAGAACCGGTATGAATGGGCAGTCAGCTATATGGCAGTTCTAAATGGCACAGGGATTGTTGTCCCTCTTGACAGGGAGCTTCCCCAGAACGAAATTGAAAACCTGCTTATCAGATCAGAAGCCGATGCAGTCATATTCTCCGCGGGCTGTCGTGAGCACATCTTCAATATCTCAAAGCGTATTGATTTCATAAAATATTATATTGACATGGACGGACAGGAAAACAGTGAAAACAACTTCACTCCGCTAAAATCACTTGTAGCGAAGGGAGCGGAAAAAGTTGCTTCCGGCGTCAGAGATTTTATCGATGCACAAATTGATACGGAAGCCATGAGCATTCTTCTTTTCACCTCGGCTACCACAGATAAGTCAAAAGCTGTCATGCTTTCACACAGAAATATCAGCGAGAACCTTATGGCCATGAGCGCCATGACAAAAATTATTCCTGCCGACATATTCCTTTCGATCCTTCCTCTTCACCACACCTATGAAAACACCTGCGGCTTCCTCTGCCCTATTTACCGTGGCGCCACAATCGCATACTGCGAAGGCTTGCGACACATATTGAAAAACCTGCAGGAATCCAAAGCTACCGTTATGCTTGGAGTTCCTTTAATATTCGAATCCATCTACAAACGCATATGGGATCAGGCCGCAAAAAAACCTGAGATGCTTAAAAAACTCAAATTCGGTCTTAGGCTCAGTAACTTTCTTAAAAAGTTGGGTATCGATATCTCAAGAAAAATTTTCGCACAGATCCATGATAATTTCGGAGGCAATCTCAGATTATTCATCAGCGGCGCTGCAGGTATCGACCCTGAAGTAGCCAAAGGTTTCAGAAACTTCGGTATCACTTTCATTCAGGGCTATGGACTCACGGAATGCAGTCCTATTGTTGCACTGAACCGCGATGTGGATTTCAAAGATAATGCAGCAGGTCTCCCCCTCCCCGGTATAGACATCAGAATCGAAAATCCCGGAGCTGACGGAAATGGAGAAATATCAGTAGCTGGACCGAGTGTCATGCTCGGATATTACAAGGATCCGGTAAACACGGCAAAAGTCCTGAAAGACGGCCGTTTTTTCACCGGGGACCTCGGACACATGGATAACGCCAAATTTGTATTTATTACCGGTAGAAAGAAAAATGTCATCGTCACAAAGAACGGTAAGAATATTTATCCCGAAGAGATTGAAACGATGCTGGGCAGAAGTCCCTTCATAAAAGAGTCCCTCGTATTCGGCAAAGAAGACGAAGTTTATGGAGACGTAGTCGTCTCGGCAACAATTGTCCCGGAAATGGAAGCGATCCAGGCGCATTTCGGTGATCATCAACCCGCTCCTGAAGAGGTCTATGACTTGGTTCACAAGGAGGTCAAGGCTGTAAACAAGAGTCTTGTCATTTATAAGTATATAAAGGATTTCAACCTGAGGGAGGAAGAGTTTGCAAAAACCACATCCAAGAAAATAAAGAGATATGTTGAAGGCAAATAAACTCTTCCCGCAGGACTTTACTGCTGAAGCTTCAGAAGTTCCAGTTCCTCCGGCGTGAGCTCTCTGCAGGCTCCGGGTTCAAGTGACTCATCCAGTTTCAGTCCACCCATTTGAATCCTTTTAAGATAAGTGACCTTCTTGCCGACTGCTTCGAACATCCTTTTAACCTGATGGAATTTTCCTTCATGCAGTTCCAGTTCGATTTCAGAGCTCTGTCCCGACCTGATAATATAGAGATTCGCAGGCATTGTAATATAACCGTCATCAAGCAGAACCCCTTCCCTGAAAGCTTGAACATCAGCTTCAGTTACGATGCCTTCAATGGTGGCATAATAACGTTTTGAGACGTGTTTTTTAGGCGAAAGAAGATTATGCGCCAATTGCCCGTCATTTGTCAGCAGAAGCATTCCCTCGGTATCCATATCCAGCCTTCCTGCCGGGAACAGGTCAAAGCAGCTGAACTCTGCCGGCAGCAGGTCGATGGCAGTCTTAAGCTTTTTGTCTGTTGTGGCTGAAATGATACCGGCTGGCTTGTTCATCATCAGATAGACATACTCTCTGTAGTTAAGAATCCTGCCCTTCAGTTCGATCCTGCTGCTTAGCGGGTCGACATGCATTGAGGCCTCCTTTGCAATGACTCCGTCAACCAGTACTGTCCCGTCTTTTATGAAGTTCCTGATCTCGCTTCTGGAGCCATATCCGAAATTGGACAGCAGTTTGTCCAACCGCTGGAAATTTTTCATCAGCTTAGTCTCCTCCAGCCTTTGGGATATAAATTTTTAAGCATGTCCCCTGTCTGCTTCGCCCAACCGAGTGTCCAACCGTTCACACACACTGCTGTAAAGCCCTTCTCCCCATCCAGCATCAAAGTTTCTCCCTTGAGGTAACTGCCGGCTTCCCTTGAAGCAGCCTCAAGATTGACGGATCTTTTAAATGATCTCATCTCAAGTGCCGTCACCATGGAATGCGAAGGTTCAAACCGATTGTCTTCAAAAGTTCCGAGAAACCACCCGAATTTTGCGACCTTCAACCCGTCAAGCTTTGGCGGCGCCTCAGGCAGATGGTACAAATTACGTCCTTTCAACAGGTAAATTCCTTCCGGCATATCGTTTATGTTTTTGTGGACAAATGTACGAAAACTTTCAGGCAGTTGCTCAAAGGTTTCTGTTGGTTCCGTTTTCATCGTCAAACCGGACTGCAGTGAGGCATTCATTGTCTTTTCGGCCTCATTTTCCGCCTCGCTTTTTTCCTCGCTTTTTTCCTCGTTTTTTATCTCGTTTTTTATCTCGTTTTTTATCTCGTTTTTTATTTTGCTTTTTGCCTCATTCTTTGCCGTTTTGATCAGCTTTGCCGTAAAATGGCCCTCCCCCCTGACTCTATGCGGCCATAACCTTGCAGTACATTTTAAAGCATCCTCACCGCCCGCCCATTCCGGCCGTCCCCCTTCAATTCCGGCAATTTTGGGAATCTCCAGAAGTTCATATCCTTCGTGTAGCTGCATGAATTTTACAATCATCTGTTCATCCTCCTCAGGGGAGAACGTACAGGTTGAATAAACCAATGTACCACCCGGTTTCAGCAAACGGTCCGCACTCTGCAGAATAGGCTCCTGCAGCTTTGTACAGCGTTCACATTTGAAACTTTCCCAGCTTTTTACGGCAGAATCGTCTTTCCGGAACATGCCTTCACCCGAACATGGCGCATCAATAATCACTCTGTCGAAGGTTCCTTCAAAATTTTGAACAAGTTTCTCTGGAGATTCATTTAGTATGATTGCATTCCTGACCCCGCAAAGTTCAATATTCTTTACAAGGGCTTTCACACGCTCCGCACTGATATCATTAGTGACCAGCAAGCCTTTGCCCTTCATCGCTGCAGCAATCTGCACCGACTTCCCCCCGGGTGCCGCACATAAATCCAGCACTCTTTCACCCGGCTGGGCTCCGAGTATCTGGCCTGGCAGCATTGCACTGGGCTCCTGAATATAATAAGCCCCTGCGTGGTAGTATGGATGACGTCCTGGCGAATCCCCGCCCGATATGTAAAAGCCATCCGTGGTCCATGGCACCGGCTCAAGCCGGAATGGAGACGCTTTCTTGAAGTCTTCCGCGTCTGCTTTTAGTGTATTGATACGGAGACCGTATTGTCTGTCTCCGTGAAGTGCTTCTTTAAGCTCCCCGTATTCTTTTTCTCCGAGCAGGTCTTTCATTTTTTCCTCAAATGCTACCGGCAGCCTCATGCGAACTCTTTTCCTCCTGAATTAAATAAAGGATTCATGTCAATTTCCCTTAAAATGGAACTGTATTTCAACTGCAGCACTCCATTGACAAAATACAGTCAAGTCCAAAATCAACCCCTGTAATTATACCACAGTTCCCCAATCATTACTCCTTATGCACATTTATTCACATCAGGCAGCTTTTTGCCCTTTTTGCAGCCTGTTCTTCACGTATTTATAAAGCGTATGTGAGAACCGTATGCCACTCTCATCAATAAACCTGTTTATGAAAACAGAGGAGACAATAATCAGAGGTATTGAGATAATAAATGAAAAAGCAAAGGAGGTATTGTAATCAAAATACTTTAGAAAGGCAAGGAACAAAAAACAGCTGAATGTTCCTATTAGAGGCAGATGTACCAGATACATCGGAAATGATATCCTGCCCAGAAAAGATAATATCCTTGTAGAAAAGAACCTCTGCAGCTTTTTCGAATTCAAAATTGCAAGCATGATGCAGACAGATCCAAGAATATGAAAAAACATCGGATTGATATAAAGAAAATCCAGCAAAAAAACCCTATAGATCGTTTTGCTGACATCCATACCGGCGGGATACGATCCTAAAAACAGGCCAATCAAAATCAACTTGGCGATTTTGGATTCAAAGAACTCCAGATAACCGTTGAAAGTCAAATCACTTAAAATAAGCCCGGCAATAAACGCCATATAATAGGTCCTGCATAACAGTATGCACAGAACAAAATATATCAGCTTCCTGTGTTTGAAGCTCCCAAACACGGCAGCAACGATAAAAACCAGAAACGACCCGAAAAACTCATAGGTCATGGTCCATAAAACCGGATTATAATTAGATTCATCCCGAATAAAGACCCCATAAAAAGATTCCTTGAGCATCCCAAGAAAATCAGGATGGAAAGTCCATGTTTCAGAAAACCACCATGTTGATTTTGACAGGATTCCAACCTCTGCATTATGAAATAATGAAAGTTTCATCAGTATGAATACAAGAAAATTCGAAAACAAAACCGGGATCAGCAACCTGAAGTATCTTCTGAATGCACCGGAGGCAAGAGCCTCGGGATTCTTATCTCTGAAAAATTTATAGGTCAGAACATATCCGCTTAAAATAAAAAAGATGCAAACGGCAAAATTACCGTTGTAAATCACATTCAGAGGCGTTCCGGCAATAATCAGATCCAACTGCGAAACAAACCGCGTTTCTACCACATCAGCCGTATAAAGTGCTGGAAAGAAAACAACGGCAAAATGTGACAGTACAACGACAAGAGCAGCCAATCCCCTCAGACCGTCAAGATATTTTATCTTGTCCATTTTTCACCCGTATATTATCTTTGATGTCACAATTATACATAATGTCCCCATAAAAATATACCTACTTTTTTTACGGATAAAGTAGGTATATTTCGTAAAATATCACCATTTATTGTGTTATAATGAATCGAAGTCAAAAATCAGGAGAATACAATGAAGATAATTATACTGGCAGGAGGTTCCGGTACCAGGTTGTGGCCTTTGAGCAGGACAAACTATCCAAAGCAGTTCTTAAAACTGAATGGTATGGATAAATCTATTTTTCAGCTTACTGTTCAAAGATGTTTGAAATTGACAACGCTTGATAATATTTTTATCGTAACCGGTAAAAACTATCGGTTTTTAATCTCAGGGCAAATAGAAGAAATGGGATATCAGGCAGTAATGGAAAATATACTGCTTGAACCTCAGGCTAAGAATACACTGCCGGCAATATATTATGGTATTAAAAAAATTCGCGAAAGCGGCGATGATACTGTAGTGGTATTCCCTTCCGATCATCTGATCAGTGATGAGGATGTCTTAATACAATCCATTCTGGGAGGAAGGCCTCTCGCAGGGAAATATCTGCTTACATTCGGTGTATGCCCGACTTCACCTGAAACAGGTTATGGATATATAAAACCTGGCAAAGATTTGGGTCAAGCCTCTATTGTCGATGAATTTAAAGAGAAGCCTGATGTCGAAATGGCAAAAAAATATGTTGATTCAGGTTATTTTTGGAACTGCGGTATGTTTATGTTCGATAGCTCCTTATTTTCCGCCGAACTGGAAACACACTGTCCGGAGGTTTACAAGGCTTTTCTGTCAGATGATGTATCTGAGTGCTTTAATAATACTCCTTCCATTTCAATTGATTATGGCGTAATGGAGAAGTCAAAACGTGCAGCAGTAATTCCCCTGCAGATCCATTGGAACGATCTTGGCAGTTTTGCTACATTTTATGATGAATATGATGCCCAAAAAAGCGAAACTGGCAATGTCATCTTCAACAATGAAGTTTTGATAGATTCTTCGGATAACATGATTTATTCGGATGGCGATAAGGCGATTGTCGCGATCGGTGTGAAAGATCTGGTCGTGGTTGACCAAAAAGATGCTCTTCTGATTTGCCATAAGGATCAAACGCAAAAAGTAAAGGAAGGCGTTGCGGAACTGAAGAAAAAGGGAGATTCGCGCGTTGATTACCATCTGACGGAATATCGTCCATGGGGCTCATGCACTTTGCTTGAAGAGGGACGCTTTTATAAAATCAAACGAGTCACCGTATTGCCGGGTAAAAAGTTGAGTTACCAGATGCATTATCACAGAAGCGAGCATTGGATCGTAGTAAGCGGTACGGCAACTGTGGTCATAGATGGGAAAGAAACCCTCGTTTCGATCAATGAAAGCGTTTTCGTCAAAAACGGGTGCAGACACAGATTGCAGAATAATGGCAAGATGCTGCTTGAAGTTATTGAAGTACAATCCGGCATTTATCTGGAAGAAGACGACATTGTCAGATTCGAGGACGATTTCGGCCGATCCTGACCGCTGACAGCAGGACAGCATAGGACAGGGGACGGTAGGACAGGGGACGGTTCTCTTTCATGGTCTCCTTTCACTCTCTCCTATATGCATTAAACAGGTGGGACTTATGTATTCCGTCGTATACGGGCACCAAACCATGCACTTTAGGCATAATGTACAGAGTTTTCTAGTTATGATTTCATCGCGGGTAGTCGTAACGCTCCATGTTTTAGCGAGCAAGGCTTTGGTCGGACACACATTCACGCAGATATTGCAATTCCCGCATTGCGGTTCTTTCGGCATTTCACTCATGGTTATAAAGGGAGCTGTGGTCAAGGCCTTGCCCAGCATCAGTGCACAGCCGTACTGGGTAGTAACTAACAGGTTGTTTTTGCCGATAAACCCCAATCCGGTTCTGAGCGCGACAGTTTTATGCGGCAGACGCCCGAATTTCAACTTGGCAATACTTTTGTACCCTTCTGTTTCCAGTCGATCAGCTAATTTTATGGCAAGAGCATCCATCTTGTGTTCAATGTTAAAAACCTCTTTCTGTTTTGGTTCCTGACCGGCTCTGAGCGTGCTGATATATTCCCTCGATAGTGTTTTTCCAAAGAGAACAGCACAAGAGTATCCTTCGATAATATCCGCCGGTAACATAGAAATATCGACAAAATATACAAAATCCGCGCCGCCGTCTTTTATTCGCTGCTCCCATATTTCGTTTAGCTCCATGTTGGCTCCTTTTATTGTTATACCCATGTAATCACTTTCTGAAAATATAAATATAAAACAAGAGAGTTCTCTTTTTTGCTACTTATATATTGTAATCCCTCCGTTAACATGTTATAATAGCTCTTGCAGTTGCGCCGGAAGTCCGTGGCGCATTGCAGGTACACGAGGCCCATTGGTCAAGCGGCCTAAGACACCGCCCTCTCACGGCGGTAACAGGGGTTCGAATCCCCTATGGGTCACCAAAAAAACAGACAACCTGAACGGCTGTCTGTTTTTTTCTATATTCTTTTACACTCTTTCATCCATTGGCGTATAATTCTTTTTAGCTTCTACATTCTTGTATGCAGGTCTTATAATCCTGCCCCCATTGACAAGCTCCTCTATCCGGTGAGCACACCAGCCGGCCATTCTGCCGACTGCAAAAATCGGTGTAAAAAGCTCAATTGGGATATTCAGCATTTTATATACGAAGCCTGAATAAAAATCGACATTTGCACACATTACCTTACTGTTGTTCTTCTCTTTCAAGAAAACTTCGGGAGCAAGCCGTTCAATATTGGTATAAAGTTTGTATTCTTTTTCCAGGCCTTTGTCTGCAGCTAAATTCTCCGCCTTTTGTTTGAGCAGGATTGTCCTGGGGTCTGAAACCGTATATACCGCATGGCCGATTCCGTAAATCAAACCGCTTTTATCAAATGCTTCCTTCCTCATGATCTTTGCAAGGTAGGAACCGATTTCCTCTTCATCGTCCCAATCTTTCACATTCTTTTTGATTTCCTCCATCATGCCCATGACCTTGAGGTTTGCACCGCCATGCTGAGGTCCCTTGAGGGAGCCGATAGCAGCTGCGATTGCGGAATAAGTGTCCGTACCGGTGGAAGTCACTACATGGGCAACAAATGTTGAATTGTTACCGCCGCCATGTTCTGCATGCAATACAAGCGCCAGGTCCAGCAATTCGGCTTCGGATTTGGTATAAACGCTGTCCTGTCTGATCATATGCAGAATATTTTCCGCAGTACTCAGGTTTTTCCTGGGACTATGGATAAACAAACTCTGTCCGTCATGATAATGCGATTTGGCGGCATATCCGTACGCTGCCATCGTCGGGAACCTGGCAATCAATTCAATACATTGCCTGAGCGTGTTTTTAAGGCTTATATCATCAGGGTTTGGATCATAGGAGTAAGCTGCCAGTACACTCCTTGCCAGCTTGTTCATGATGTCCTTGCTTGGAGCTTTTAGAATCATGTCCTCTGTGAATCCATTAGGCAGACTCCTGTACTCACCAAGCAGCTTCTCAAATTCTTCCAGATTTTTTTTATTCGGACATTCTCCAAATAACAGTAAATAACAGGTCTCTTCAAAACCGAATCGCTTTTCCTTCTGATATCCATGTACGATGTCATTAATGTCAATACCCCTGTATAGCAATCTGCCTTCAACAGGTATTTTTTCTTCCTCATCGAAAATGTACGCTCTTACATCCCCTATTTCGGTGAGGCCGACAAGTACGCCCGTACCATTCAGATCACGCAAACCGCGTTTCACATTATACTTTATATAAAGTTCCGGATCAATTTTGTCATTCTCCTCAATGATGGCACCCATTTTTTCAAGAAGTCTTTCTCTTTCCTCCAGTGACATATCCATAAAACACCCCTCCTTCATGCTGCACCTTCTACTCTTTCGCCATCCGCTGCTTGAGCAGATTGCTGCTCGCGTTCCTAACATGCTCTGTTGTGAGCCTCTCGGCTTTATAAGCATCCTTGTCGATAATTGCCTGCAGTATTGCCTTATGCTCTTCCAGAACTTCCATTTCCCTGCCGGGGCTCATCATCGAGACGCTCCTTGCTTTCTGGACGTAATGATGGAAAGTACTGAGCGTGTGCATCAAGGGTTTGCTTTTGCTGGCTTTGAATATAATGTCATGGAACCTTGAATCGAACTGGAGCACATGGCTGTGATCCTTCCTGATCGTATAGAATTCCTCAAGCTCCACAGCCTCCTTAAGCTCCTCCAATTCCTGCAGGGTTATTTTTTCAGCGGCCCATCTTGCAGCCAGCCCTTCAATCAGCATCCTTATCGTATATATATCCTGAATATCCTGTTCTGAAATGCCTTTGACGATTACACCCTTGTTGGGGAACGATTGCACCAGTCCTTCCAGTTCGAGCTGCCTTATGGCTTCACGCACAGGAGTCCTGCTGACGCCAAGCTCTTCTGACAGCTTTGTTTCGATAAGGCTGTCGCCAGGTTCATACAAACCGTTCAGAATCTCGTTCTGCAAATGTATGAAAACCCTGCTTCTGAGCGATCCTGCCTGGGAATCACCATCACTGAAATCAACCATTATATCATTCACTCTCCATTGAAACAGGTTCCATTGCAATCATGAACGAAAAATCATTTCATGCAACGCAGCTGTTTCATCTACTGTTGTTTACAATATAACTTATATAGCCGGACTTCACTATGAACCCCTTGTATAATTCAACAGACCGCCTGCCAGCATGATATCCGCCTGTCTTCCGGATAATGCCGTCTTAACCCGGATCTCCGTATTTTTTGTCTTGTTCATTAATATCAGATCGCTTCCAGCCTTGATCTGATCTCTTGCATTTTCAAGTACCAGTACATCGCCGTTTTCTATTTTGTCAAAGTCAGTTTCATTGGCGAAAGTCATTGGCAGTATGCCCGAATTGACCAGGTTTGCCATATGTATCCTGGCAAATGACTTTGCCACAACCCCTTTCACACCCAGTTGAAGCGGCGCAAGTGCGGCATGTTCGCGGCTCGATCCCTGACCGTAATTTGAACCTCCAATAATAAAGCCTCCTCCGTTTTCCTTTGCCCTCTTTGGGAAGTCCGTATCACACGGTGTCAGACAGAATTCCGCAAGATATGGAATGTTGGATCTGTAAGGCAGCAGTTTGGCATTCGAAGGCATGATATGGTCGGTAGTAATATTGTCGCCAACTTTAATCAATACAACACCTTCGATTTTCGCCGGCATCTCCTTGTTAATAGGAAACGGCTTGATATTGGGTCCTCTTACAACTTCAACACTGCTTCCTTCCGCAGCCGGCGCCAGAACCATATTGTCATTGATAACAAAGCTGTCCGGCATCTTCACTGCCGGAGCATCGCCGAGTGTCCTCGGATCTGTAAGCACACCTGCAATTGCACTTGCAGCAGCCGTTTCAGGGCTTACAAGATATACACCGGCAGAGGCTGTTCCGCTTCTTCCCTCAAAATTCCTGTTGAACGTCCTCAGTGAAATCGCGCCGGTGGACGGTGCCTGCCCCATACCTATGCATGGACCGCATGCCGACTCAAGTATCCTTGCCCCGGCAGCTACCATATCCGCCAGTGCACCTTCCCGGGCAAGCATTGTCAGAACCTGTTTGGAACCGGGTGCGATGACAAGACTGACACCCGGGTGTACCGTCTTGCCTTTAAGGATGCGTGCTACCTTAATCATATCCATATAAGAGGAATTCGTGCAGCTGCCGATTGCAACCTGATCCACCTTTATTGCTCCAATTTTGGAAACTGTTTCAACGTTATCCGGGCTGTGCGGTTTGGCTGCCATCGGTTCAAGACTGCCAAGATCTACTGTCACTTCTTCATCATATGCCGCATCTGTGTCGGGTAGAAGCTCAATCCAGTCCGATTCCCTGCCCTGTGCCTTCAAGAATGTCTTTGTAACGGCATCACTGGGGAATATCGAGGTCGTCGCACCCAGTTCGGCACCCATGTTTGTAATCGTTGCCCTTTCAGGTACTGTCAGCGTTGCTGTTCCTTCTCCGGCATATTCTATCACCTTGCCGACTCCGCCCTTTACCGTCAAAAGACGCAGCACTTCAAGAATAACATCCTTGGCAGAAACCCAGGGCATCAATTTGCCTTTCAATGTAACCCTGCACACCTTCGGCATCATCATATAGTAAGGTCCGCCGCCCATCGCGACAGCCACATCCAGACCTCCTGCACCGACTGCCAGCATACCGATGCCTCCCCCGGTAGGGGTATGACTGTCGGAGCCCAGCAGAGTCATACCAGGTACGCCGAATCTCTCCAGTTGGACCTGATGGCAAATACCATTCCCCGGCCTGGAAAAATATATTCCATGCTTTGATGCCACTGTCTGTATGTATTTGTGGTCATCAGCATTTTCGAAGCCTGCCTGCAGCGTATTGTGATCAATATATGCAACTGATTTTTTAGTTTTTACCCTCGGTATGCCGACTGCCTCAAATTGCAGGTATGCCATTGTTCCGGTGGAATCCTGCGTCAGGGTCTGGTCGATCCTGATGGATATTTCACTTCCCGCAATCATTTCACCGCTGATCAAATGTTCTTTAATGATTTTCTGTGCCAGATTCATTCCCATGTTAATACCCTCCTGTTTTTACATCATTCCATTTCCCTATTGCTTTTTTCATATGCTATTTAACACTATCTCTTTATGTTACTTCTACTGCCATATAGCTATTCAAAGTGATCGAAGCGGGGACAGTTCCAGCTTGGAATTTGCACATATCCCCTTCCCTTTTACAATACCAGGTCATATATCTCGGGGGCCAACAGCTTTATGGACTCCTCGAGTTCGCTGTCGCTCAATGCGGTAATCCTGCCGTTTTTATACTGCTCATCTACCCAATCCTTTATTTTGACAACGTTGCCGTCTCTCTTATCCAACCTCTTGTTTCCTTCAAAGCCGAAAAAACTATTGATCCAATGTGCAATTCCCGCTGTTCCCGAGGTTTGGTTGATCGACACTCCTACAGGCCTGTTCAGCAACTTGTTCGTATTGAAAATATTGTATATTTCCTCGTCCTTCAGCAAACCGTCCGCATGGATGCCTGCCTGGGTGACATTGAAATATCTTCCGACAAACGGAGTTCTTGGCGGTATGGGATAGCCAAGTTCCTTTTCGTAGTAATCAGCGATTTCAGTGATGACCGTGGTATCCATTCCATCGGTTGAGCCGCGAAGCTGTGCATATTCTATGATCATGGCTTCAAGCGGAGTATTTCCGGTTCTCTCACCGATACCCAGCAGGGAGCAGTTCACACTGGATGCGCCATACATCCATGCACTTGCAGAGTTGGAAACTGCCTTGTAGAAATCATTATGCCCGTGCCATTCCAGCAGTTCACTCGGGAAACCCGCGTGATGCCTCAGACCGTAAATGATTCCCGGCACACTTCTGGGTAGTGCGGCTCCCGGATAGGAAACGCCATATCCCAGAGTATCACAGGCTCTCAGCTTTATCGGCACGCCACTTTCCTCGCTGAGTTTTCGCAATTCCAGTGCGAAAGGTACGACAAATCCATAGAAATCGGCACGTGTAATGTCCTCCAGGTGACAGCGGGGTTTGATTCCAACCTCAATTGCACTTCTTATTATCGCCATATAGTGATCGAGCGCCTGTTTTCTGGTCATATTTAGTTTTTTGAAAATATGATAGTCGGAGCAGCTTACCAATATGCCGCTTTCCTTCATGCCCATATCCTTTGCAAGCTGAAAATCGTTTCTGGTCGCCCTGATCCAGCTGGTTACCTCAGGATAGGCATAGCCCCTCTCCTGGCATTTGCAGACAGCTTCCTTGTCCCTGTCGCTGTAAAGGAAGAATTCACTCTGTCTGATAAGGCCTTTCGGTCCCCCCAGCCTGTGGAGCATATCGAAAAGGGCAACGATCTGATCCACCGTGTACGGCGCTCTTGATTGCTGCCCGTCACGGAATGTAGTATCTGTGAGCCATATCTCATCGGCAGGATACATTGGCACCCGTCTATGATTGAAGACACACTTCGGTATTTCCTCATAGCTGAATATCTCCCTGTAAAGATTGGGATCAGCTACATCCTGCAAAGAATAACGATACTGTGTTTGTTCAAGCGTGTTGGTCTTTTTGTTAAATTCTAGCATAACATACACCTGCTTTAATTGTATTATTGCACAATTGTATACAATCGAACAATCGTTGTCAACTATGGATAATACAAAAAAAAGACCGAACCACAACTTTTTTTGTGCTTATCTTCCCTATCGTACTTGGTCATTAATCGATAATGCAAAAAAGAAACAGAACCATAACATTTTTGCACTTATCTTCGCTATCGTACCTGGAATGAAATAGATGATGCAAAAAAACCGGGACCGCATTCTTTTTTATAACAATTTTTGATGCTTTCACTAATATATAGATAAAAATTTGCTATATATTTGCATACAAAGAAGGATTTTATCAAAAAATATCGAAATCATTAAGTATGGAAAGTTCGTAAATAATGCTTAACGGAGGTTCGATATGGCTAAAGCTAAGACAGTGAAAACCAAGGAGATCGATCAGGGAAAACTAATGATGATTGCGTCGATTGTTGTAGGTGTGGTAATGAGCATTATTTACATTGCCATCACAAAACAATATTATGCGGCTATTATCATATTGCTTACAGCCATTATATCCACACAAGTCATCAGAATATGCAGCAATATTGTTGTCGGCAGGACTTCCAACCGTTTAGCCGTTGAACTTGAAGTCATCAAAAAAGGTGATTATTCAAGGTTTGTCGAATCTAAAAAATTTGGTGTTCTTGCGGAAATCGCCTCAATCATCAACGCTGTACTTAGTGACATCCGAACTTTGATTGAAGGTTTTTTCACATTGTCGCTTTCAATCGTACAGGCCTCTCTGAAAGTCAGTGCCACTGCCAATGAAGCCGCACTGTCCATTACTGAGATATCAAAGACCGTGGACGAAATTGCCAAGGGTGCTTCGGATCAAGCTCAGGACGCTCAGCAAGGTGTACAGTTGGTTGAGAAGCTCTCCGGTCAGATCAACTTTGTATATCAGAGCTACAGCAGTGTAATGAAAGAAACAGACAACATCCAAAATCTTAACAATATAGGTTTGGAATCGGTTAACATCCTTCGCTCCAAATCCGAGGAAAATTTCAACTCCAGTGAAAAGATCTTCTCCGTCGTTGAAAAACTCACAAATACAACGAAGGAAATAGGCACATTTGTTCAATCTATTGAAGATATCGCCGAACAGACGAACATGTTGGCACTGAACGCCGCTATAGAAGCAGCAAGAGCCGGTGAAGCCGGCAAGGGTTTCGCTGTGGTGGCAGAAGAGGTTCGAAAGCTGGCCGATCAGAGCAGACAGTCTACGGAAGAAATTATAAACCTGATGGAAAGTATCAGTACAGAGTCCCATTTGGCAATTCAGGCGATGGAGGTTATGAAAAAGGTATCCCAGGAACAGAATATAGCTGTGGATAGTACGAATAAAGCATTTGGAGATATTGCCAACGGGATTGAATCGATTGTCTGCAAGACAAAGGATGTAAATGATGCAGTGTCTAGAATGCAAACAGACAAGGATGATGTCATAGCCGCTATCGAAAATATATCCTCCGTATCCGAGGAAACTGCTGCATCAAGCCAGCAGGTCGCCGCAACTACTGAAAATCAGCTCAAGGAAATTGAGGAGATGAAGACGTCCTCCGACCAGTTGAATGAGCTTGTGCAGGAACTCGATAAGAAACTCAAGAAATATAAACTTAGATAATGTATCCAAGTGAATATATCATAAAAGGACAGCTTAACTGCAGTTAATTGCAATTAAGCTGCCTTTCTTTTTTGCCTATACGGTATACTGCTCCAGGAGTGAAACTACCTCACTATTGGAAAAGCTTCGTTCTGCTTCCTTTAAAAGTTCAATTGGATCATACTCCGGCCAGAGGTGTGTCAACAGGAGCTTCTTCGCACACGCCTGCTGCGCGATAAGTCCGCATTGGGCAGCAGACAGGTGCGGCGCACCTTCTGTTAAATCCTTTTCCAGAAGACCTGCATCCAGCATCAACAGATCGGCTTCCTTTGAGAAGCTGATTAGTTCCTCCGTCCATGAGGTGTCCCCTGAAAAGACAAATGTTCTGTCGCCACATTCAATTTTTACCGCAAAATCCATGGAAGGATGCTTCATCTGTGCAAAGGTCAGCCGTAGATCCCCTATTTTCAATTCTGTTTCAGCCGTAATCGCCCTGAGTTCAAATGCATCCCTGACATCAAGTCTTCCATATTCCTCTGTTGGCTCCGGCGGTGCATATACCTCAAGAATCCTGTCAAACTGGCCTCGTTTTCTTTTGATCTGCACTGCATACTTCAAGACATACATATCCGAAATATGGTCACTATGCAGGTGTGTCAATATGATTGCATCAAGTTCTTCAAACTTGATGAATTTCTGCAAATTCGCCAGAACGCCATTCCCACAATCGATCAACAGGTTTGTTCCGCCGCTCTGTACAAGATATCCCGAGCATGCACCGCCAGCAGCAGGAAAGGGACCGCTGCACCCCAATACTGTCAACTTCATAAAGCACTCCTCCAGAAAATTGATACTGTTATAACGCATCAGTTCAAAGAAAATGTTTTGTTTGTTATAATACCACGAATTCCGGTAAATAAACAGAATCTTCCATGCAGGGGGGGATTCTGTTTGACAGGCTATGTGTTTGTCAAAAAAACGGTATCATCAACCTATAACCTTTTGAATCCCAACCCTGGATAAAACCAGTATCAGAAAATAAGCCAGGATTGCACTTAACCCGCCCTGTATAAAATT
Source organism: Bacillota bacterium (assembly GCA_023399355.1). Lineage (GTDB taxonomy): Bacteria > Bacillota > Clostridia > Acetivibrionales > DTU013 > UBA1305. The sequence goes on from JAEWQC010000036.1 coordinate 21,445, forward strand.
AGGCACCAGTTCTCCTGCAGCTGCTACAATGCCGAATGCATTGTCGAATAAACTTAATACGAAAGCTTCTCCGGAAAAATAGCCTGCGACTATTATGACCGCTCCTGCTGCCAAGGCCACTATAAGCTTCAGGTTGCTTCGTGCATCGTTTGGCTTGTTGCTATTCGACTTCATATAATTAGCTGCCAGTATTCCAACGACTAGTCCCTCAATTCCCTTGACCACCAGAGTGATTGGCGCATATATCCAGGCACCTGCCGCAAGATCGGCAAAAGCGGATCCTATTCCTCCCGCAGCAAGTCCTCCTATAGGGCCCAGAAATGCGGAGGCAAGCATGATTACCGCATCGCCTAGGTTGAAATACCCTCCTGGCAATGGAGTCGGTATGCGTGTAAAATACGTAGCCAGGAATACAAGTGCTATCATCAGGCCATTCATTGCCAATCTTTTTACTGAATTATCTCTCAAAGTGATCCCTCCAATGTATTATGTATCTCCAAGTGTATCGATACATTCAAAAAGCGTATCGATAAGTTAGAGATATTTTAATAGGGAACCTTTGAGTTGTCAATAGCTCAACAACATTTTTTAAATATTACTTGAATATTGTCGATCGTGAACTGTCACCTCTTACGAAACGTTCCAGCAGTTGATCAACAGATAGATCCAACGGCATTTCCGATATATTTCTAATAGCAATTCAAGAAGGTTGAACGGTTTCGTCACATAATCGTCCGCACCGAAGTTCAAGCCGGCAATTTTATCAGTGTCCTGTGATTTCGCCGAAAGCAGGATGATGGGAATATTCCGTTTTTCCCGCACCTTAACGGTAGTCATCAAACCACCAAGTCCCGGCATCATGATATCCAGAATAATCAGATGAAATCTCTTTTCTTATCCCATGAGAAAATAGTAACAATCATTTCTTACAAAAAGTTCGATATGCTTCTTACAGAATTCTTACAATCCTAGCAAGAGAAAAGCTGAGAGAAGAAAAACAACCTGGTTCAGTTCGCACACGGCTCCCAGGATATCCCCCGTTACACCGCCGAGTTTTCTGCCAAGAAGTCTTGTCAATATCAATGCGGACAGAGGCGGAATAAGTGCAGTAAGCAAAATACCACTGCCTGTCAATAAATCGGACATTCCTGTATACAGGCCTGTTATCCGGGCCGAAGCTGCAAATAGGACGAAATAAATAAAGAGCCCTGCCAGAATATCCTTCAGCCCGCAATATTCCACACACCATCTGCCTGGGCCGTCCGATACGCCTGCATAACCTGAGGAACCTGCTCCTACAAGGGATGCTATTCTACCTGCGACAGGCATAAACAGTAAAATAAAAAAGAGTTGCGTATGAATAGAGGAAAGAAGTGAAATATCCAGAAGTACAACAATGATCAGGATGAGTACGGCATTCGTCCCCACCCTGCTGTCCTTCATGATCTCAAGCATCCGCTCCCTTGGCCGGTTGGAGAACAGACCGTCTGCAGTGTCTCCAAGACCGTCCAGATGCAGACCGCCTGTCAGCAGGATATAGAACAGGATCGTCAAAACAGCCGTGACCAGGGGAGGAAACAGCAAGCCCAGCAAATAATTGCCGCCAGCCAGAAGGATCCCTATGGCCAATCCCACAACAGGTGCTGTGGCAAGACCTTTGCCAAAGTCCTCCCTATCGGCCTTAATGCTTATCCGAATGGGGATTGCAGTCATAAATTGCAGCAGTAGGACAAAACGTCTCAGATATGTCATATGTACAGCCTTCTTTCCTGCCCTATTTTATTTTGACAGGTATGCCGGAGACACAGAGATGCACTTCATCTGCAACCCTGGCAAGCACCTGGTTCACCCTGCCCGCAATATCCCGTATGGCCCTGCCCAGTGCATAGGGCGGAACAACACCCATTCCCAGTTCATTCGTCACCAGTATGAACGGTTTCTCAGCTGTTTGAATGATTGACAACAGAGACTGCACCTGGCACATGACTTCCTTCTCAACTTCGTTGATCTCATCAATGGATAGTTCCTCCCAGTCCATTGCCTTTTGAAGCATGATGTTCGAGACCATAATCGTGACGCAATCCAGCAGTACCGCATCGCGATCCCTCAGAAGTCCCGGAAGGCTGACATTAAAATCACGGAAAGTCTCAAGAGTTTCCCACCCGGCTGGCCTTTGCAGCCGGTGACGGCGTATTCTCTCCTTCATTTCCTCATCCATGGCAATAGCTGTTGCAATATACAAAATTCTACTGCCGTAAGACCGCGCTCTTTCTTCCGCAAAACTGCTTTTACCGCTTCTGGCGCCGCCCGTCACCAAGATCAGCCTGCCCATCCAGCCACCCCGTTTCTGTATTATTTCGCGTTATTTCAGTCTCTCTGTTCTATATTGCTAAAATTCTATTCCTTTTCTTGCGTTAATTCCTTTTTCCGCCGGATGCTTGACAGCTTTGATTTCAGATACATAATCGGCCAGTTCCACAAGCTCCTGAAAAGGACCCCTGCCTGTCAATACAAGCTCCAGATCCCGGGGCTTGTTCTTTACAAATTCCACAACTGCATCCTTTGAAAGCATTCCAGTCGCTACTGCACCCAGGGCTTCATCCAGAATAAGCAGGTCTATTTCGCCGCTTTCAACCGAACTAACCGCATATTCCAATAGACTGTGCTGCTCTGCAGCTGTCTGCGCTTTTTCCTCTTCGCTCATTTCCCAGGTGAACTTGCCTGTCCCGGCCCCCCTGTGCAGTTCGAAACCCGGCTCCAGCGCTTTCAGACTGACTGCCTCACCTGTAGGCGTCCCTTTCAGGAACTGCACCATCAGTACTTTCAGCCCCCTGCCGCAAGCTCTGACACCTAACCCCACAGCTGCAGTCGTCTTGCCCTTTCCATCGCCGGTATAGATATGTATCAAACCCTTCATGTCATCCAACCTTTCAATAACCAGTCCTGCAAAATGAAAGCTTGAGGGCATCGATTCCTCCCCCATTTCAGATCAAGACTCTGTTATACTCAAAAAATAAAGCCTCCCGACTTTACTGTCAAGAGGTTTTGATATACATGCACAGACGTTAATCGACATCCCATGCATCCCCTATCACTCGTAGAGTATGGCGCAGCGGCACAGGCAGGTCTTCTGGCTCAAGTATCATCGTCCTGCCGCTCCTTCCCGGTTTCCCAGTGGCCTGCGGCGGACTCCTCTATTACAGCGGCGGGACCGCGTGGGATTTCAACCCACTTCCCTTATACATCAGCCTTATGGCTGAACCTGTACTCCAATTCAATTTGTACAAATTAAGTTTATACTATTACTTCTGTTATTTCAACATGAGGCATGTAAAAAATATATCATCCCCTGCATGTACAAAAGAATCCTTTATTTTTATAATCATCATTTGTACAACTAAGTTGAAATAGTTGCATTTTACATAATGGGTTTGTTTGTGTAATAGCTTAAATAGTTGCATTTTACATAATGGTTTTTGTACGTGTAATAGTTTAAATAGTCGCATTTTAAGTGATAGTTTAAGAATGCATAGCAGTCTTGCAGAGCTTCAAAGAGGGGATAGTTCTTGCTTTATATTTAAAGCTTTGATCTCAATTTTTTATGTAGTTAAAAGAAGTTCGCCACTTTCCACCGCCGGAAAGTGGCCAAAGGGCGCCACTCGGCGGCGTGGTGCCTGTCAGGGCACTATGAAAAAGTTTTACAATGTACCAAACGATTCAAGGGCATCCTTAAGCGGCAAAAAGCACACCACTTAAGGATGCCCTTGAATCGGGTACATTTGTAAAATTTTTCAAACACTTAAAAGCGCTTTTTTGGTGTCTTTGGAGCTGTAATAAGGTGACTGTGCTAAGGTGAATGTGTCAATGGTTCCTAGCCTTGATGTACATTTAAAGATATAGAGTGGTCGATACGTTTTGCTCTTACCGCCTAGTGCTCTTATCAGTCTTTGCTCTTACCGGTCTGTACCACCTTGCCGCTCAAGGGCGGGACGGGGGGTGTGGCTCGAACAGGGCATCTTGCGGAGGAATGGCTGCAGGGTGTTATGCTTCGACGAAAGCCGAATGCGGCAACACGACCCACAACAGGTGCCATGGATGGCACCTGCGCGAGTTGCGGAGGCAGGAGCCGACTCAACCGCGCCCGTATGAGGACGAGTCAAAGCATTACACCCTGCCCATGACGGAGCCGGATGCCATGTTTGAGCCACCCCCCGTCCCGCCCGCCGCTTATGCCTCACTCCAACGCCACATCCCGCCTCTGCCCTTTTATTGTGCATTCTTTCTATTTGCTGCGCAAATCTTTTCAATAGCTGCACCTGTTTTATCCATTTAGGAGAGCGTGAAAGGAGACCATGACAGAGAACCGTCCCCCGTTATGTTTACCTGTTTATTTCTCCGAGCTTGAATTTTTCATGAATTGCAGCGACAGCGCGTTCAGCGTTCTGAACATCGACAAGGACCGATATTTTTATTTCCGAGGTTGCAATCATATGGATGTTGATATCTGCATCATACAATGCTTCGAACATTGTTGAAGCCACGCCGGGGTTATTGACCATACCGGCTCCGACAATGGAGACCTTGGAGTACTTGTCGGAATGTTTGACTTCCTTTGCACAAAGGACATCGAGGTTTGCATTCAATATATCAAGGGCTTTTTGCAAATCGCCCTTTTTCACTGTAAAGGAGATATCCTTTGTTTCATCTCTTCCTATGGACTGAAGGATGACATCTATGCTGATTTTTTCCCGAGAGAGCATCGAGAACAGTTTGAAGGCCATTCCAGGCTTATCTTCTATTCCAATGACTGCGATCCTTGCTACATCGTTATCCCTTGTAACTCCTCTAACAAGCATTTTCTCCACGTTGCCTACCTCCTTTATCACTGTTCCCTGCGATTTATTCAAACTTGACCTGACTACCATATTCACGCCATATTTTTTCGCCATCTCAACCGACCTGTTATGCAGCACATTCGCTCCAAGACTTGCAAGCTCCAGCATTTCATCATAGGAAATATCCTCAAGTTTGCTGGCATTCTTCACAATTCTGGGATCAGCGGTATATACGCCGTCCACATCTGTATATATCTCGCAAATATCCGCTTTCAATGCTGCAGCCAATGCTACCGCTGTGGTATCGGAGCCGCCTCTGCCAAGAGTGGTAATGTCTTCATATTTGTTCCAGCCCTGAAAGCCAGCTACAATGACGATATTCTTTTCATCCAGTTCCTTGAAAAGTCTCTCGGTGTCGATATTTTTAATTCTGGCACTTCCATAATTGCTGTCAGTAGCAATGCCGGCCTGGTAACCGGTTAGTGACGTAACATGGCATCCGAGCTTTTCAATGGCCATTGCCAGGAGTGCCATGGAAATCTGTTCTCCTGTAGCCAGCAGCATATCCATTTCGCGTTTCGAAGGATTGGTGTTAATTTCAGCTGCTTTTGCTATTAAATCATCTGTTGTGTCTCCCTGAGCAGAGACTACCACCACCATTGAATTTCCTTCCCTGTAGGCTTCAACAACCCTTCCAGCTACATTGGCAAGCCTTTGGGCATTTGCAACCGAGGTACCTCCGTATTTTTGCACAATAAGACTCACGAACCGCACCCTCCCTCAATCTTCTTCTATTCTTATCACATTAAGTACTTCCCTGATTGATCCGATTCCTTTGAGCGTCTCAATATATCCGACAAGTTCCGCTTCCGTTGCCTTTCGTGTTGTAAAAGCAAGCTCTCCGGGGCTGGTCGTTGGCTGCGCCGACTGCCCGCCCATGCGTCCCGGGCTGGTCGTTGGCTGCGCCGACTGCCCGCCCATGCGTCCCGGGCTGGTCGTTGACTGCGCCGACTGCCCGCCCATGCGTCCCGGGCTGGTCGTTGACTGCGTCAACTGCCCGCCCATGCATCCCGGGCTGGTCGTTGGCTGCGCCGACTGCCCGCCCATGCATCCTGGGCTGGTCGTTGAC